>CAZKWG010000005.1:0-34187 GCA_964556105.1 uncultured Enterobacterales bacterium
CGGACCTCGCCCGCGCGCAAGATCACCACGCGCACCGGGGCGGGATGCGGGTGCGCGGCGGGCTCTCCGGGGCGGCCGTCGCGGCGACCTCCGACCCCTGCGTCGGCGTCCCCGTCGCGTCCGCGGGCCGCGCTCCCTCGGCGTCGGGGGCGGCGGGCGCGGCCTCCTCGCGCGTGAGCAGCGCGGCCATCATCCCGACCACGCCGCCCACGATCAAGGTCACGGTGGACTTCTTCATGGGGCGCTCCCGTCCCGCGGGGACGTTCGAGGGTGGGGAGCGATCAGCGCTCCTGGACGGCGGCCCGCTGATGGTCAGCCCGTACGAGCCAGAAGATACCCAGGATCAGCGCTAGTATCGAGCAGGACACCGTGAAAAAGGTCCCTGCGCCCCGCTCGAAGGCCAGGTGAGCCAGCTGGGCCGCCACCGAGCCGAGGAGCAGCGTGCTCAGGACGGCGACGCCGCGAGGATCGGCGAGGCGCGTGGACAGCCAGAGGGCGGGCACCAGCAGGACGACATAGTAGTAATACAGGCTGCCGACGAGGCAGAACATGAGGATGAAGCCGATGATCAGCCGCTCCCAGGGCTCGCGTACGCGCAGGGCGAGCCAGGCGCAGGCCACGAGCGCGACGACCTTGCCCAGCGCGGAGAGCCAGGCGTGGTCCGAATAGAAGATCGCCAGGGGCTCGCCTCCCCAGGCGCGACCGTCCCAGGCCCCAGCCAGCAGATAGACCAGCCCCACCCGCCAGGCGGTGTAGCTGTCGCTGAGCTGCGCGATCTTCTCGAAGAACGCGCGCCAGTAGGCGGGCGAGGTCGCGAGGACCGAGGCCAGCGCGACGCCTGCGCTGACCAGGCCGAGGGAGACGAGGAAGGTCAGCGCTCGCCGGTCGAGGCGTCGCGTCTGGATCCAGCCGCTGACGAGCACCACCAGCGGACCGAAGGCGAAGACGAAGGGGAAGACGCGGGACAGCCCGGCCCAGGCCACCAGCGCGCCGGCGACGGCTGGATGGCCGCGCCGCTCGAAGGCCATGGCGCCGAGCAGCGCGCAGATCCAGTCCACGCGCAGATACGCGGCCTTGAGGGTGGTGAAGCCCGTGACATAGTGTGTTCCGAGCACGATCAACAGCAGCAGCAGGGCGCGGCCGCCGAAGCCCCAGGCCACGGCGCTGAGCCCGAGCAGCCACACGCCGACGTCGAGGAGCGACAGCGGCAGCAGGCCGTGGCCCACGCCGGGGCGCACCGCGGCGGACAGGGGACGCGCCACCATGGTCCAGGGAGGCGTGGCGTTGTACCCACGATCCTCCAGCATCTGCGCCCACTGCCGCATCGAGACGTTGTCTTCGAACCAGGCGATGTCCGCCTTCCACTCCGCCCAGCGCTCCGGGGTGAACCGCGCTCTGGCCTTCGGGGCTCGGCTCAGGGCCTCTTTGTAGGGGCCGTGCTCGTCCGTTCGCAGGTTCCGCACGCGCTCCACAGGGCGCAGGCCGAGCTCGTGGCGCGCGGCGACCGTCGCGTCGTACAGGCCGGTGTAGCCGAGCTCATCGACATAGCGGGTGGGCAGGTAGTAATGGAACATCTCGTAGCGGTTGGAGTACTCGCCACGCTCGATGTGGACCGCCACATAGTTGAGCGAGGCGAAGGCGGCGCAGACCGCGAGCCCGGCGGTCACCAGCGCGCGCCCCAAGCCCGAGCGCAGACGCCAGCAGCCCAGGATCAGCAGCGCCGCCGTCAGCAGGGGAATCAGGAACGGTGTCCCGCGCGTCAGCTCGTCCATCGGACTTGTCCTGTGGCCCCTCGGGTTCGCTACTCGAAGCTGGCGCCTTCGCGGATCCAGCGCTCGAGCACCGCGATCTCGGCCTCCTTGAGCGGCGATCCCTTTCGGGGCATGAAGTCCTCGTGATCCTGCGGCAGCTTGACGCGCCGCAGCAGCTCGCTGGCGTCCGCGTCGCCGGGGACCAGCGCCGGTCCGCTGTCGCCGCCCAGCAGCATGGCCTCGCGCGTGTCCAGGCGCAGGCCGCCCTTCTGCTTCGAGGCGTCGTGGCACTTGTAGCAGGAGCGTCGCAGCGCCGGCCGGATGTCGCGCCGGTAGACCAGGGCCTCGTCCTCGCCGGGGGGGCCGGCCTGGCTCGCGGCGAGCTCCATCGACACGAGCTGCGGCAGCGTCACGGCGGGCTCAGCCCCCAGGGACGCGAAGAGGTGGCCCTGCCCATGGACCAGCTCCGCTCCCAGGTATCCCGCGCCGCCCGCGCCGAGGGCCGCGAGCAGCGCCAGCGCCCTCCCCAGGCCCGGCGCCCGCCCGAACCGCAGCAGGAGGGCTCCGCCGCAGGCCACGCCGGCCACGCCGATGCCCAGCCAGCGATGGATCTCCAGGATGCGCGCGTCGGAGCCGCCGAAGTGACCGCGCTCCGCGAGCAGCCAGCCGCTGCCGACCGCGAGCAGCGCGGCGAGCGCCCCGAGCCCGAAGATGGCGCGCATCACCCGGTCGGCCTCGGCGGAGGCCCGGATCGCGGGCAGCAGCAGGCCAATCGCGCCGACCAGCAGCAGCGCGATGGGAAAGTGGACCAGCGCGGGGTGTAGCCCGCCGAGCAGCACGACCATTCCAGGCCTCTCGCGTCGAGCACCGATGTAGGCCGGGAGCCGGGCGCAGTCAATACCGGCCGCGGGGCGCGGTCGTGGCTGGGAGGCCCGAGACCAGCTACATTAAGGCGGCTGTGTGGTGGGAGGGCGACACATGTACGCCGTACTGGACGCCGTGCTGGACGCCGTGCTGGAAGCCGTGCTGGACGCTGGGCGGCCAGCGGAGACGAGATGAGGCGCAGAGACTTCCTGAGGGCCTCGCTGGCCGGCCTGACCCTGAGCGGTCTCACCGGCCTGAGCCCCGCGCTGGGGGCGCCGCAGAGAGGTCCCCGCTACATCGTCCAGATCCTGCTTCGTGGCGGTATGGACGCCGTCTACACCTTCGACCCGAAGACCCGCTCGGAGGTGGACGCGGTGGTGGACGTGCCCTATGGGCCGGACGCCATCCTGCAGGCTGGGCCCCTGCGCTGGGGGCCCCATCTGGCCGGTCTCGAGCCCTACGCGGGGCGCATGGCGGTGCTGCGGGGGGTGGCTGTCAAGACGGCCAACCATGAGTCCGGGGCGACGCAGTTTCTGCGGCTCCAGACGGGCGTAGGAGGATCGCTCCCGTCGCTGCTGGACGTCCTGGGCCAGCAGCGGGGCAGCGCGGCGCTGGCCAGCGTGACCATCGGCAACACGTCGTCGCTCGAGTACTCGCAGGGGCACTTCGGCGGGCCGACCCATGAGTCGCGCAGCACCGTGCTGGACCGGATGGACGGGCTCGAGCCCGAGGACGCCGCGGTCCTGGCCCGCACCTACGCGGCCCACGTCGAGACGGTCCAGGGCTGGGCCGCCTCGCCCCAGCGCGACCAGACCTTGGAGCATCTCGGCCAGGTCCGGGACCTCTTCGAGCGGCTGGAGCGCGTGCCGCCCTTCGCCGTGAAGTCCTGGTCCGAACAGTCCGGAGACGCGCGGCTGGGCGAGGACCTCCAGCGCACCCTCTGGCTGCTCGAGCACGATCTGACGCGGGGGGTCTACCTGAAGATCTTCCTCGACTGGGACAGCCACTTCGCCAACGCGCGCAAGCAGACCAGCGCGACCCGCGCCTTCGTCCCGGCCTTCGCGCGCTTCCTGAGCGAGCTCGGCCAGCGCCGCAACGCCTATGGGAAGCTGGCGGACAACACCCTGGTCGTGATGGGCAGCGAGCTCGGGCGCTTCCCGCAGCTCAACGGGAACGAGGGCAAGGACCACTTCCCGGAGACCACCGTGGTCCTGATGGGGCCCGGCGTGCGCACGTCCGAGGACGCGGGCGGGCCCTTCGGCGAGACCGGGCGGATGATGGAGGGTCAGCGCCTGTCCTTGCGGAGCGGCAGGCCCGAGGACGGAGGGGCGCTGGTCAACCTGGACGACGTGGGCGCCACCGTGCTGCATCTGTGCGGGATGAACCCCGAGCTCTACGGGTATCATGGGCGACGGCTCAGCTTTCTGGAGCGGGCGTGAGCCGCTGGGCGCGCCTGTGCGGCGCCCTCATCTTCAGCATGTTTTTTGCATGCGATGGCGAGCCTCCGCCCTCCAAGACCGTGGATCTGGTGCAGGACGTGGCGACGATGGCCACCGGCGCGCCGCTCGAGGCGCATCAGGCCAGCGACCAGGCCGCCGCCCTGATGGACGGGCGGCTCGCCCTCGACGCGTGGCTGGACGGGCTGCTGCAGAGCCCCTCGCTGGGTGAGGTGGTCGCCAAGGGGGTCATCCTCGGGCCGGTCGGCCCCAAGGGCCTGCACCCGGTGACGATGCACTCGGTCCTGAAGCGCACCGACGACGCCCGACCCGTCTACTACCTGGGGGAGCGCTGCTCGGCGGCGAGCGCCGTCGAGGTCAGCCCCTGGTGGGCGCCGAACACCACCGTCCTGGTCTGCCCGAGCGCCTACCGCCCCGAGGTGCGCGAGGACAGCGAGGGCCGGGCCTGCGGGGCGAGCACGGTCAACCCCCTTCAAGGCGCCCCCTGCGGCTGTGGCCCCCGCCTGGTCTACTGCACGAAGGACTCCGACCAGTACGAGTCGCTGCGGGAGAGCGTGACCGCCGAGCTCGAAGACACGCTGGCGCTGGTCATCAACGAGGACCTGCCGATCGAGCAGCTCTTCCTGATGAACGAGTCCGTGCGCGATCGCGACGCCGAGCTGGTCTACCTTCGCGCGCGGATCCTGGCGGGCGAGGACGACGATCTGGTCGAGCAGATCACCCTCGACGCGCGCCCGCGCCTGGCGCCGCGCCATGAGCAGGTCGAGGGCCAGCATGCCGGGATCCTCACCATGCCCGTCATGGTCTACGGCTCGGACGCGCTGCGCGGCACGATGCGCAATTTCTACGAGGACCTGTGGTGTTCGGGCGCCTCGAATTCGCGCGTGACGACCAGCGCGGTGCTGGGGCTCTCGGTCGTGGATCTGCGCGAGGGAGACGGCTGGAAGGACCTCGCGGCGATGGACATCTGCACGGACTGCCATGCCCGCCTCGACTACGGGATGCAGTTCTTCTCGGGCTTCCCGTCCTCGACCCGCGGCATCGACTTCCGGCCCGAGCTGGCGCAGCGCGGTCTGGGGCCGCTCTACGGCGAGGACATCGGCGACCCCCGCGGGGAGGCGCCGCTCAACCCGCTGGGCTTCGCCCGCCTCGCGCTCGCGCAGCCCGAGTTCGGCGACTGCCTGACGCGCAAGGTCTCCGACTACGTGTTCAGCGGCGAGGCGACGCCCGAGGACGTGGACGCGGTGCGGTCGGCCTTCGACGAGGAGCACAGCTTCCGCGCGATGATGCGCGTCGCGCTGCGGCGCTTCGTCATCGACGCCATGGCGGAGGACGCGGACGCGGTCGCGGCGCCCGCCCGGCTCCCCACGTCAACGCCAGGGAAGCTCTCGGACGAGACCTACGATCGTGTGCAGAACAGCTGCACCTACTGCCACGACGGCGGCGACGCCCGCGACCTCCTGGGGCCGGACTACGATCGCGAGACCCTGGTCGCCATGCTCCAGCAGGTGTCCTTCGGTCTGATGCCGCCCGACGACGCGGACCTCTACCCGGAGGACCGGGCCGCGCTGGTGGAGGGCCTGCTGGACGCGCTGTGGGAGGACGAGGCCGAGCGGGCCGCCGCCGCCCGCTTCTATCAGGGTGGGCTGAGGGCGCTCCCGGTGCACGGCTACCGGGCCTCGCTCAAGACCGCCGCCACGCGGGCGGGTGGATCGGAGGCCCTGAGCCTGCGCTCCGTCGAGACCGCCGTCCCCAAGGCGTTACAGCGCTACTCGCCCAATCTCGCCGTCTCGACCGGGCTCGCGGCCCTCGACGCCTGCAAGGACGAGGGCCACACCGGGGCCGCGCTCGACGCCTGCGTGCGCGAGGCCAGCGATCCCGCCGCCTTCGTGGTGGGCGACCCGACGGCTCCTTAGTCCTGGCTCGCCAGCAGATTCAAGCTACGCTTGAAGATCGAGGGCGCGACTCTGGGCACCTGCACGACCAGGCGGCGCATCCAGGGGGTGCGGCCCACCAGCAGCAGCGCGCTGGTCATCCACCAGTAGCGGCGGGCGATGCGCCGGAAGGCGGCCTCGTAGCGGGCGGGATGGCCGGCGTGCACGGCGTCCACCAGGGCGGCGGCGCTGTCCAGGCCCAGGCGGATGCCCTCGCCCGTCAGCGGGTCCAGATAGCCGGCGGCGTCGCCCACCAGCAGGACGCGCCCGGCGACGCGGGAGCGGACGCGCTGCTCGAAGGGGCCGGCCCCGCGGGCCTGGGTCGCGGGGTCGCGCAGGCGCGCGGCGAGGGCGGGGAAACCGGCCAGCCAGCGCTCGAAGGGGGGCAGCTCCGGCGCGGGGGCGGGGGCGTCTCGCTGGTAGAGGATGGCGATCCCGACCAGATCCTCGGCTACCGGCGTGACATAGGCCTCGGCATGCTCGGCCCAGTGAACCTCGACCCAGGGTGACCAGGGCGCCACGCGGAAGTGGCGGCGGATCCCGAGGCGAGCGGGCAGCCGTGGCGGGAGGTCCAGGCCGAGCCCGGCGCGCAGGCGGGAGTGGAGCCCGTCGGCCACCACGCCGTAGCGGGCGCGCAGCCCGGCGGCCTGGACCCCGTCTTTGTCCTGCTGGAAGGCCTCGATTCGACCGGTGACCACGCGCACCCCCAGCGCGGTGGCCCGCGCCGAGAGCGCGGCGTGCAGGACGGTGCGGCGCACCCCGAGGCCGGGCCCGTCGCGGAAGCGCCCCTCCACGGAGCCGCTGGCGTCCACGTAGCGCACGCCCAGGAAGGGGTGGCTCACGGGCAGGCTCACGCCCATGCGCGCGAGCGCCGCGACGGCGGGCGGCATCAGGCCCTCGCCGCAGGCCTTGTCGATGATCCCGGGGCGGGGATCGACGACGACGGCCTCGAGCCCACGCTGCGCGGCGAGGATGGCCGTGCTCAGCCCGGCTGGACCCCCGCCCGCGATGAGCAGGTCGGTCACCGGCCGCTCCAGTATCCGATCGCGCTCTTCGCCAGGGCGCCGGCCACCAGCCAGGGCGTGACCTTCTGAGGCGGGAGCAGCTCGCCCGACTGCCAGCGGCGCAGGGCCTCGGCGCGGCGGATCTTGCCCGACGAGGTGCGCGGGAGCGAGCCCGCCTCCAGGGTCACGACCAGGTGCGGATCCAGGCCGGTGGCGCTGAGCACGGCCTTGCGGCAGTCCTCGGCCAGGGTGGGCGTGGACGTGCGGACCTCGACGAAGACCAGCAGGCGCTCGCCCTCCTCGGAGAGCTCGGCGACGGCGGCGGCGCAGCCGGTGCGCACGCCGTCCACGGCGTCCAGCGCGTGCTCGATCTCCTGCGGGGCGTGGTTTCGGCCGCGCAGGATGAGGATGTCCTTGGCGCGGCCGGTGATGTACAGCTCGCCGCCCTGCAGGAAGCCGAGATCGCCCGTGTCCAGCCATCCCTCGCGCACGGGGCTCTCGGCGCGGTTCAGGTAGCCGCTGGTCAGGCTGGGGCCGGCGACGAAGAGCTGGCCGAGCGCGCCCTCGGGCAGGACGGCGCCCTCCTTGGAGCGGATCTCCACCTGGAAGCCCGTGAGCGGCCGACCCACGCTGACCAGCTCCACCGCGCCCGCCGCCTCTCCGGGGAGCTCGCGGGCCTGCCCCTCGGCCAGCGCGGCGCGCTCGAAGCGGGCGGTGCGGAAGGCCGTGAGCGGGTCGGCGAAGGTCACGGCCAGCGAGGCCTCGGAGAGCCCGTAGACCGGGGTGAGGGCCTCCGGTCGCAGCCCCCAGGCGGCGAAGCGCTCGCGAAAGGCGTGCAGGGTGCGCGGGGCGATGGGCTCGGCCCCGTTCATGGCCAGCTTCCAGGAGGACAGGTCGCAGCGGGTGCCGCGGCCGTCCACGTCATCGAGATCCTCGTCGCGCACGCGCTCCAAGCACAACCCGTAGGCGAAGTTGGGGGCGGGCGAGCTGGTGGCCTTGTGGCGAGCGAGGGCGCGCAGCCAGAGATGAGGTTTGAGAAGGAAGATCTCAGGCGGGATCAGCGCCAGCGGGCCGGGATGGTAGAGGGCCGGGAAGACGCAGCCTATCAACCCCATGTCGTGGTAGAGGGGCAGCCAGGAGACGCCGCCCGGCACCTCGTGCTCGACCTTGAGCACCTGCTCGAGGATCGCCTCGACGTTGGAGAGCACGGCGCGGTGGCTGAGCGCGACGGCCTTGGGATCGACCGTCGTGCCGCTGGAGAACTGCACCATCGCCAGGTCGTCGGGGCGGACGTCCTGGGGCTGCGCCAGGGGGCCCCGCTGCAGCTCCTCGGCTGCGATCACGCCCAGCCTGGGCCGGGCCCGCGCCACGACCTGACCGAGCAGGCGGCGCACGCGGGTGTCCGAGATCATCGCCACGGCGTCTACCGCGCGCAGCATGGCGGCGGTGCGGTCGTAATACTCCTCGAGGCGGCCCAGGCGCACCGGCGGGTAGACCGGGACGGGCACGGCGCCCAGCATCGCGCAGCCGAAGAAGGCGTCCATGAACAGGGGGCTGGTGGGGAGGACCAGCACGACGCGATCCCCGGGCCGCACCCCCTGCTCGCGGAGGGCCCCGGCGGCGCGCAGCGCCCGATCGTGCACCTGCGCCCAGCCCAGCCGCTCCTCGCGCTCCTGCCCGTCGATGAACCACAGCCCGTCCCGCGCGGTCTCCCGCGCTGCGGCCCGGCTCAGGCAGGCGCTCAGCGTGTCGCGGCCCTCAGGCAACGCGCTCACCGAGGCGCTGCTGGATGACGCGCACCACGTCGTCCACCGTGTGAACGCTGGCGTCGTCGTCGTCCGCGAAGCAGATCTCGAAGCGGTCCTCCAGCGCCACCACCAGGGTCAGGCGCTGCACGCTGTCCAGGACGGCGCTCAGGTCGCCCGTGGGCAGCTCGCCCTGAAGCCGCAGCTCACGGGCGGCGATGGTGGCGATCTCTCGGCGGATGTCCAGCTCGGTCAGGGTCTGCATGGGCTCACACTACCACCTCAGGAGGACGAGCTCCGAGCAGAAGCCCGGTCCCATCGCCATCATCAGGCCCGGCGCGCCGGCGGGCGGCCGGCGGCGGGCCATCGTCTCGCCCAGCACGTGCAGCACGCTGGCGCTCGACAGGTTGCCGACGTGCTCGAGCGACTCCCAGGTCAGGTCCAGCGCGCCGGGGGGCAGCGTGAGGGTGTCCTGGAAGGCCTCGAGGATCTTCGGGCCGCCGGGGTGGCAGACCCAGGAGCCGATCTCGGCGCGGGTCAGGCCGTGTGGGCCCAGGAAGCCGTCCACGTCGTCGCGGGCGAACTGTCGGACCACGTCCGGCACGGTGGCCGAGAGCACGATCTTGAAGCCGCCGTCGCCGATGTCCCAGCCCATCACGCGCTCGGTGTTCGGGTAGAAGCGGCTGGTGGTCGCCACGACCTGCGGGCCCTCCCGGCCCTCGCGCGCCGCCCGCCGCGCGCCCATCGCCACCACCGCCGCCGCGCCGTCGCCGAAGAGGCCGCTGGCGATGAGGTTGGGGACGCTCAGGTCCGCCCGCTGCAAGGTCAGCGAGCACAGCTCGACGCTGAGCAGCACCGCGACGTGGTCCGGCCAGCCGCGCAGGTAGTCGTGGACGCGGCTGATGCCCGCCGCGCCCGCCACGCAGCCCAGCCCGAAGATGGGGACGCGCTTGACGTCCGGCCGCATCCCGAGGCGGTTCACCAGCCGCGCGTCGATGGAGGGCACGGCGACGCCGGTGACCGTGGTGAAGAAGATCACGTCCACGTCCGTGGGCGCGAGGCCGACCGCGTCGAGGGCGCGCCGCACCGCCTGCTCGCCCACCTCGGTGCCGACCTCGATAAACGCGTCGTTGGCGTCGCCGAAGCCGCGAAGCTCGGGGTAACGCTCCATGGGCAGCGCCAGGTTGCGTCCGCCGACCCGCACGGCCTTGTGGAGCTGATCCACCCGCGCCGTGTTATGGTGCTTCGCGCTCCAGAATGCCTTGAACGCCGCGATCAGCTCGTCCTGCTCGTAGCGGTGCCGTGGCGCCGCCGTGCCGACGCTGAGCAGGACGGCGCCCCGCTCTTGTGCGTCGCGCTCTCCCTGGGGGTCCTGCACGTCAGCCTCCGTTCGATCCCTGGCTCTTAGCCCATACGAGGCCCTGCGTCGCGTGGATCGAAGGGCGGGCGCCGATCAGCGCGTCGCGCAGAACCCGAAGTCCGCGCTCTCGCCGGGCGCGAGGGTCGCGTTCCACTCGGCGCCGGTGAACACCCAGAGCGCGTCCACGTCTTCGACCTCGGCGTTCCAGATGGTGTAGATCTCGCCGTCGGGCGCGCTGCTCACGCGCCAGTCCACATCGGTATCGCTTGTGTTCTCCACCGCGCCCGTGACGCAGTAGCCGTCGCCCCAGTCGGTGGTGACGGTCAAGGTCAGCGTGGCGTTGTCGCCCTCGTACGCGCTGCCCCAGGTGCCGGTGTCGGCGGGCAGCTCGTCCAGCGGGAGGCGGCCCCCGGTCGCGGGCGTGTCGCTCTCGCCGGCCTCGCCCAGGCGGCGGAGGAAGTGGGGCGTGTCCAGGACGCCCAGGAGCGGCGTGAGCAGCGGGATCTCGCCGGGCTCGCTGGCCAGGGCCAGGGCCTCGGCGGCGCAGGTGGTCGCCTCGTCCTCGTAGAGCCCGGCGGCCCAGGTCAAGGACATCTCGGCGTAGCAGGTCTGCACGTCCGTGCTCGTGGCCAGCAGCGTCGCCAGGGCGAAGGGGCCCTCGAAGCTGCCGTTGGTGGCCAGGCTGCCCACGATCTCGCCGCTCGCGTCGATGGCGTGCCCCTCGTCGTCGGCGCGCCAGCGGCCCACGCCGTCATAGGACTCGAAGCCGAACCCGATGGGGTCGATGAGGGAGTGGCAGCCGGAGCAGGCGGGGTCGGAGGCGTGCTGCTCGTAGCGCTCGCGCGTGCTCAGCGTGGGGTCCACGGCGGGCGGCGAGGTGTCCAGGTTCGACGGGGGCGGCGGCAGCTCCTGGCAGAGCAGGCGCTCGCGGATCAGCATCCCGCGGTGGATGGGGCTCGAGGTGGAGGGCAGGGCGTGGGTGGTGAGCACGCTGCCCTGGGTGAGCAGCCCGCCATATTGTACACCGTCCAATTCGATGGCGCGGAAGCCCTCCGCGTCCGCCTCGCCGGACCCGGGAGAGAGGCCGTAGTAGGCCGCCAGATCGTCGGTCATGTAGCTGTGGCGCGCCAGGAGCAGGTCGGCGAGCGTCCCGCCATCCAGCGCCAGCGAGACGACCAGCCGCCGCGTCTCGCCGGCCATCTCCGTCCGCAGCGCGTCCGTCAGCTCCGGGTAGGTCTCCGCGTCGCGCGAGACGGTGGCGAGGCGATCGAGCTGCAGCCAGCCCTCGTAGAACGTGGCCAGCCGGTCCTCGGCCCGCGGGTCGGCCAGCAGGCGCAGCGCCTGGGCCTCGAGCACGCCGCTGTCGCGCAGGCTCCCCGCCTCGGCGAGGCTGAGCAGCTCCGCGTCCGGGGTGCTGCCGATGAGCAGATAGGACAGCTCGGTGGCCAGCTCCCAGTCGGTGAGCGCGAAGCTGTCGTCGGCCTGCCGCTCGCCCAGCTCCATGCGGTAGAGGAAGTGCGGCGACTGGAGCATGGCGGCGATGCTCCAGCGGATCCCGTCCTCGAAGCCCTGGTCGCGGGCCGCCACCTCCCAGAACGCGAGGTAGCGGGCCAGGTCGGCCTCGGACAGCGGGCGGCGGAAGGCGCGCAGGCCGAAGTCCTCCAGGAAGAGGGTGGCGCAGGCGGCGTAGCCGACCTCGAGCGGGTCGCAGGGCAGGAGCGCGTCCAGATCGGCGGCCTCGGCGGCGCCCTCGGCGTGCTCCTGGTACTGGGCGGCCAGCAGGCTGCTCAGGTCCAGCGCGCTGGCCTCGTTGTCGAACCAGCCCTCGACGTCGTCCGAGGCCAGGCTCTCTGCATCGACCTCGTAGCCCAGCAGGTCGTGGAGCGTCTCGGCGTACTCGGCGTGGCTCAGGCGGCGGAGCAGGCGCGGGCCGGGAGCGGGCTCGTCCGGACAGACGATCTCCTCCTCCTCCGGGGCGGCGCTGTCGGTGGGGTCGGGGCTGGCGCCCTCGTCTTTGTCGCGGTCACAGGAGAGCAGGAGGAGCAGGAGGGTGATCATCCGCACAGCTCCTCCGCGGCGCCTTCGCCGCAGTCCGGGTCGCCGAAGGTCTCGTTGCTCAGGCCCAGGGCCTGGCAGATGCTGACCAGCACGCGGCTGTGGCCCATGCCGCCCAGGTCCAGGTAGCGGCCGGTGGCGAAGGCGCCGCCCGCGTCGCCGGCGATCACCCAGGGCACGTCCTCGCAGGTGTGTTGCCGGCCGTCGCCCAGCTCTTTCGCCCACAGCACGACGCTCTCGTCCAGCAGAGGGGCGCCGGTCTCCGGGTCGGTGGCGGCCTGCATCGCGCCGACCAGGGTTGCGAACTGCTCGGAGAACCAGCGCTCGGCGGCGACGAACTCGGCGATCGCGCTGGTGTTGGTGTCGTCGGCGTGGCTCAGCGAGTGGTGCAGATCGCTCTGCCCCAGCCAGGTGAAGGCCACCGGGCTGATCGTGTGGCTGCATTGGACGGACACGACGTTGGTCGCGCCGCAAGACAACGCGAGCACGGCCAGATCGATCTGCGCCTTCACCAGGTCGGGGAAGGCGTCGTTCGACGAGCTGCTCACGTCTGCGGGCGCGTCGGGGGTCTCGCAGGAGCCGCCGCCGGACAGGCTCTGCTCGACGGCGCGCAGGCTCTCCAGGTGGGCCTCGAGCTGCACCTTCTGCTCGGCGCCGAGCCGGCCTTCCAGCTCGGAGATCTCGTCCATCACCAGGTCGAGCACGCTCTGTCGCCGCGCCAGGATCCGCGCCGCCGCCTCGGGGCCGCCCGCCAGATCGCCGAACAGGCGGGTGTAGACGTGGGTGGGGTCGTCGTCGGGGGTGACCAGCTCGTCGGGCCCGCTGTAGCTCATGCGCGTCTGGCTGCTGCCGCCCCAGAGGCTGGTCAGCGCCCCCAGCTCCAGGCTGGCGAAGCGGGAGCTGGTGCCCAGCTTCGACGCCACGTACTGGTCGAGGGACATCCCGCCGGTCTCGCTGCTCGCGTCGCCGTTGCCGGTGAGCATGGCGATCATGCCCGGCTCGTGGTTGTCGCTGCCGATGAAATTGATCCCGTCCAGCAGCAGGAGCTGGTCCTCCAGCCCGGCGAGCGGCTCCAGGATCGACCCGCTCGGGAAGCTGTAGCTGCTGCCGGAGCCGTCGGGTCGCCACCAGGAGTGGATGGTGCCGTTGGGACTGAAGAAGATCAGCAGTCGCTTCGCCGCGCCGGGGCATGCGGCGCGCGCGGGCTGCGTGACCATGCGGGCGAAGGGCGCGGCGAAGAGGAAGGCCGCGCTGGAGCGGAGGAGGCGTCGTCGGTTGAGCAGAAGCATGGGGAGAAGGTAGGGGATGGCGCGGTGGGTGTCAAGTGGAGGGGCGTGAGAAGGTGCAATATGGAGAAACGAACAGAGTTTGATTGTTCGCGGCCCCGTCTTAGGAGGTCCACACACTCCAGGGAGCCGCGAAGAGGAGCGACGAGACGGCATCTCAGCATGTATAGGGTGGTCGGGCGGCTGGTGCGGATACAGGTGTTGGTTGTGGTTGTGGGGTCGGCGTCGATGGCGCGGGAGGCGCTGGGACCATCGTCTGTTTCCATTGGTCCGTTACGCGGTCAGGGCGCAGCGATGGCGTCCTGCCTCGTGGCCATGCAGACTGGCAGGACGCTCCAGCAGCCTGGCTGAAGGAGGCGAAGCTGGCCCCACATCTCGCGCGGGTCGAAGAATGACGCCCTCCACGCGCCGCTTCCTCTCCAGCGCCGCCCTGCTGCTCAGCCTCCGCGAGATCGGCTCCTGCGAGCGTGTGCCGCCGTCCCTGAGGCGCGCACCCGGCGCTCCCGGCCTCGTCCGCGCCGCGTTCGCCAGGCGGGCCTTGTCGAGGGCCCCGGCCGTCCCTATTCTTACCTGTGAATCGACAACCGCGGCGGGGGGCCGCGATCGACGGTTCATGGGGGGAGTCATGCGCGCCTGCTTCATCTCGGCGGACATCGTCAGCGTACACGAGGCGAGCCTGGACGGTCCGGTCATACAGACCCTGGTCTGGGGTGATCGCGTCACGGTCCTCGGGCAGGAGGGCGACACCTGCAGGATCCGGTTTCGCCTGAGCCGGGAGCTGGAGGACGGCTCCGTGCTGCGAGAAGACCATGAGGGCTGTATCAGGCTGAGGAAGGGGGAGCTCGAGACGGATCTGCTCCGCCCTGTCGATGAAGACGATGTGCTGAAGGTCCACTTCGTCGATGTCCAGCAGGGCGACGCCTGTCTGATCGAGACGCCGAGAGGCAAGCGCGTCCTCGTCGACTCGGGGGAGAATCAGCTCTTCGCGCGATACCTGGCGGCGCGCTATCCAGGCAGCGCGGCCGATGCGCCCATCCCTATCGACGCGGTGGTCGTGACGCACGGGGACGCCGATCACTTCCTCGGATTCGTGGCGCTCCCGCGCTCGGAGCGCTACCCGCTGCCGGCCAAACGACTCTTCACGGCCGCGCGCCGTGTCTACCACAACGGGATCGTCAAACGCTCCTCGACGGACCGCAAGGATCTGGAGCTGTTGGGGCCCACCACGAAGGTCGGGGAAGAGGTCTGGCTCACGGACCTGGTGGACGATCCACGCGACCGGCGAGAGGAGGCCAACGGGCCGTTCCGGGAGTGGTGCGAGACCTTGGATCTCTGGGCCAGCCGGTCGCCGGAGCTCTCGATTCGACGTCTCGACGATCAGCGCTCCGACGCCTTCGCGTTCCTGAACGAGGAGGGGATCCACGTCGAGGTGCTGGGCCCGACCACGCAGCCGGTCGAGGGCTGGGCGGCGCTCCCCTTTCTGCATCTTCGCTCCTCCGATCCAGCGAGCCCCGGGCGACCGAGCCGGGCGCTCTCGGTCTCGCACACGATCAACGGCCACTCGCTGCTGTTTCGTCTGCAGTATGGGAACGTACGATTTCTGTTCACGGGCGACATCAACGAGGAGGCGGCGCAGGCGCTCGTCGCCCGTCGGCCCGAGGCGCTTCAGGCGGAGGTCCTCAAGGTCCCGCACCACGGCTCCAGCGACTACTCGGGGCCCTTCCTGGCCGCCGTCCGGCCGGTGGTCAGCGTCGTCTCGTCGGGGGACGAGTCGCAGCGGCACGAGTACATCCACCCGCGCGCCGGGCTGGTCTCGGCGCTCGGTCGGCACGGGCGCACCGACGGCTCGCTGGTCTTCATCACGGAGCTCTCGGCCTTCTTCCAGAGCATGGGCTTCGTGGGCGATCCCTGGCATGAGCCGGCGGACGACGCGCCCCGCCCGGCGCGCGGACAGCAGGTGGCCGATCTGGGGGACACGAAGCGCTTCTTCGCCTTCAAGCGCGAGGCGTGGGGGCTGATCCGCGTCCACACGGACGGGCGTCGGATGCTGGTGATCGCGGACTCGGGGAAGACGGAGCTGAAAGAGGCTTACGCCTTCGAGGTGGACGCCAGCGGTGGGGTCGCGCCCTGCGCTGTTCGCAAACGCTGAGCCCTCCCCCTCAGCCCCCGAGCCGCCTCAGCCGAACGCTCCCCAACACGCCCGGCGTCTTGTTCACCTCGAGCACCTCCCAGGGGGTGCCCTCCACCGTGACCACGCTGCCGGCGCCGACGAAGGTGCCGGGGCCGGGCGGCAGGGCCAGGGCGCAGATCCACCCGTGGCGCTGGCTGCCGTCGGGCAGCGTGTAGGCGCCCTGGGTCATGTTGCCCATCGGCACGCGCACGCCGCCGAGATCGCCCACGGTCGTCTCCTCGATGGTCTCGATCAGCTCGGCGCTCACTTCTTTGCACCCTCCGGCTTGCCGCCCACGCGGATCGCCTTGTAGTACTTCCGGAACTCGGCGATGGGAAGCTTGTCCACGTGGCTCGAGCCCCAGGGGTTCTGCAGCGTGACCGTGCGCGACTCCATGTCCACGCTCACCGGCGCGTAGGCGTGGTTGCCGTAGACGTTCTTTTTGTTGGCCTCGGCCGTCATGTTCGCGTCGGCGCTCATGTCATAGGAGTCCACCGTCACGGGCTCCCCCTTCTCCAGGGCCGCGCCGATGGAGAGCAGCGCGTCGTCCTCGTCCATCTGGTCCGTCTTCTGGTAGCCCTCGGGCTTGCCGGTGAGCAGCTCGCTGGCGCCGAAGAAGTGGAAGCCCTTGCCGACGTTCCCGCCGCTGATGGCGTCGTAGCTGCTCTTGTGCATGGCCAGCGTCTTCTCGATGAGCGCCGGCCACATCTCCGTGCCCTGCGCGGTCTTGTCGCCGGTCTTCGCGTAGAGCGGGTTGTCCGGGTTCTTCACCGCGAGGCGCGCGTCCACGGTCTTCGTGACGGGGACGGGCTTGCTCCAGGCGTTCTTGCGGATGTGCAGCGTGACGTCGAAGGTGCCGTCGCCGTTGTCCTTGATGAGCTTCTGGATGGCGTCGGGGCTGGCGCGCGAGACCGCCGCCATGCCCGCCAGCAGGTAGCAGTCGCCCAGCGAGCCCTGGGCCACGTCGTTCGGGTCGACGGCGTGCTTGTCGGTACCACCCTGCAAGAAGGCTTTGCCCGCCGTGAAGTCCTGCCAGTGTGAGCCCTCGTGCTGCGGGCGGAGCCCGGGCAGCTTGTCCGTCTGCTCCTTGCGCACAGGCGTCGTGGTCGTCGCGGGATCGTCCTTGTCCTCGGCGAAGTCGAACATCCCGGGATCTACGGTCCGACCGAAGGCGGGGTCCAGGAGCCCGCCCTGCTCCACCTCGGGGGTCTCGACCGCCTCCTGCATCAAGCCGAGCACGAAGGAGTTGTCGAGGTCAGGCTCGAGATCGGCCTGCATGCTGGAGGTCGGCGGAGGGGCGGCGCCTGCCCGCCGACGGGAGAGCGGCGCGTAGGTCTGATCCATGATGGGCTCGGGGGTTGGGGCTTGCTGGGCTGTACGTCGCTGGGAGCCTCCAGTGTGCAGCAGGGGCGGCCCGTCGTCAAGCGCGATGGGGGCGACGTCTTCGGAGATAAGTTGGTCGACGCGGTGCTGGATTGGAATTGATCTAGCGGCCGCCGCGCCCCACGCCCATGTGCAGGTGGTCGGCGTGGTGGCGCTCCGGCGTCGCGGTCGAGTTGGCGCCGAAGAATGCGTCACCCTGCATCCCGGGGTCATAGTAGAAGTTGTTGACGCCCCAGTTCTCCGACGTGCGAATCAGGGAGTTGGTCTGGAACATGTTGGATGGATAGCGCAGGTCTACCTGGTTTCCCTGGCCGTGGGTCGCGTGCCGCGCCGTGCGCCCCGTGTCCAGCAGCGGGCTCTGGTTGTCGTCGGTGGCGATGTCGCCGTACTCGACGGTCTGGTTGGGCAGCAGCGTGCGGTAGTCGGCGCCGATGTTGATCAGCTTCGCCACCATCTCCGGCGTTCCCCACTGGTCCGGCTGTGGCTGGCCGTTGGGCAGACGCACGTCGTTACGGTTGTAGGTGCTGTAGCCGAAGCCGCTGCGCGGCAGCTCCACCATGCCGTGCTCGTTCTGGCGCTGCGTGCCGACCGTGCCGTTCGCGTTCAGGATGCTCACGTCGTTGAACTGGCGCTCGTTTGGATCGTTGGGGTTGGTCCGAGCGCGCGGCGTGACGAAGGCGCGGCTGAAGAACTGCTCGGCCTGGCCGCCCATGAGATCGGCGGTCAGCGTGGGGTTCGCGGGGTCATTGGCGACGCGGTCGTAGCGGTAGGTCTGGCCGTTGATGGTCGTCGTGTAGCCGTGCTGGCCCGGCTGGGGCGCCATCGTCGGGTCCTGCGGGTTCATCCGCGCCACCTCGTCCGCGCTGAGCTGGCGCCAGCGGGCCATGTCCTGCCGGTCCTGGTCGAGCGGGCGGTTCTTCTGCTCCAGGTACTGCTGCTGGAACTGCTGCTGGGGGGTCAGGCGCTGGGGGCCGCCGGTGCGCGCGGCGGGGTTCCGCGCCTGCTGTTGCCGGAGCTGCTCCTGGGCGGCGGCGTTGCCGGGCCCGGCGGGGGCGTGGTCATGCGCGTGATCGTGGTCTTGCGGCGCGCGCTGGCGTTCTTGAAGCTGTTGACGTGTACGACCCACCGGCGCCTCCGAGCGGGGCAGACGTTGCCCACGACAACGTTAGCGGAGGCGGAGAGGAAACTCAAGACGGGCGCGAAGAAGCGCAATAACGAGCCTTGTTCTTTGTTATCGCCTCCGCCGCGGCCGTCGCCCTCGAGACCGTCGCCCGCGCCGGCAAGCATCTGGGCGCCCCCGCCCAGCAGCTCGTCGGCGGCTTGCTCGAGCTTCTCGGGCGCGAGCGAACGTGATCGCCGTAATTCATGTTATGTGGCCTGATGCGTGGTGATATGGATCTCTGGGACGCGGCCTATCCGGCGACATGGGCGCCGCTGAACGGGGTGATGGTTTGACCTCACTGCTCCTGGTCCTCCTGGCGGCCTGTGGCCAGCACAAGGACGCCTCATCACCCACGGACACCGGCGCTCCATCCGCGTGCGTCGAAGGGGCGGTGGTGGACACATTCTTCGATGGGGATGGGGACGGAAGCAGCGAGCGCTTCGGCGACTGTGACGATGAGGACCCGAGCGTCGCGCCCTTGGCTGCCGAGACGGAGGGCGACGGCGTGGACTCCAACTGTGATGGTTTGGATCGCCAGGTCAGCGTCCTCTCGGGTGGGCGTTGGTGTGGCCCATGGGCGTCAGCGCTCTCTGGAACGGGGCTGGCCTCGGACGACCTGAACGCGGATGGATACGCTGACCTGAGCGTTGGCGCTCCTGCTCTGGACAATGAGGCTGCTGGTGGCCGAGCCTTCGTGCTGTTCGGTCCTGTCGTGGGTGACGTCTCGGCCGACGATGCGACCTCGTTCACGGGCGAGCCGGAGGACTCTCTGTCTCTTGCCGGATACTCTGTCGTCAATCCCGGAGACATGAACGGAGATGGGCTCGGAGAGCTCGTCTATGCCATTCCCTTCTCGGATGGTGCGGATTTCAGCTCTGGACGTGTCTTTGTGATCGATGGCCCTGCCGATGAGAGCAACAGCTATGCGTTGCCCGACCGCTGGATAGAGGGATCGGTCAAGGACGCCTACATGGGCTACGGTCTGGCGCCTGCAGGGGACGCGGACGGGGACGGGCTCGCCGATCTGCTGGTCGGCGAGACGCGCTTTGGCTATCGAACCGTGTTGGAGCCAGGGCGCGCCTACCTGTTCCTTGGAGCCGTAGGGGCCGGCTACACGGTGGATGACGCCGATCTCACGCTCATCGGAGAGACCGAGCAGGATCGCGCGGGAGAGGAGATCGCCTCCGGAGACTTCAACGGTGACGGGCATCCGGATGTACTGGTCGGCGCCTACTGGGCGAGTCCCCGCGGGACGTACTCGGGGCAGGCGTGGCTGGTCTATGGGCCGCGATCCGGCACGATCGCGTTGGATGAGGCCGATGCTTCCTTTCTGGGTGAGGCGGCTGGGGACTACGGTGGCTACGCGCTGGCCTCCGCGGGCGATGTGGACGCAGACGAAGACGACGACATCCTGATCGGCGCGCCGCTGCAAGGGCACGATGGAGAGCGCGCTGGACGCGGCTATCTCGTGCATGGTCCTGTTGCAGGAGCGATCGCGCTGGAGGCATCGGAGGCGACGTTCACGTCGGCGGGCGCGTTCGACTTCGCCGGCTTCGGGCTTGGACCCGCAGGCGACACCAACGCCGATGGCCTGGCGGACATCATCGTCACGGCACCCCAGCAGGTGGTCTACGGCTCGGGCCGCCTCGCCCGCGTCAGCTTGTTCGAGGCACCCTTCGAGGGAGCGCGTGCGCCCGAAGACGCGGCGCGGATCTGGATCAGCGGCACCTATAACGACTTCTTTGGGGCCAGCTTCGTCGCGGGCCCGGACCTGTCTGGAGACGGGACGCCTGATATCGCCGTAGGCGCTCCCTACGACTGCCATGAGTCGGGCGCCGCCGGCCGGGTCTACATGGGCGAGCTCTGAGGGACCTCGCGCTGCGCCGGCCGGCTCGCCATCGCGGGCAGCGGCTTGCCAAAGCGCACCGATGGCGGCCCCCTCCTCCTCATCGCCTCCGCCGCGGCCCCTCCCAGGTCCGGTGCTCGAGCCCGTCCTTCGCGTGCCAGCGCACGTTCTCGTCCTCGTGCTCGGCGGCGATGGTGGTCAGGGTCGCCTCCAGGTCCAGCGTCTTGGAAGGCGTCAGGCGCAGCAGCTTCGCCGCGGTCCAGCGCACCCGCGGCCGGGGGTCGGTGACCCAGGGCAGGAAGACGGCGGCGTCGGTGGACTCGTTCCAGAACAGGCCCTCCAGGGCGGCGATGGTGGCGTCCTCCTCGGGTCCCTCGCCGACCAGGCGCATGCCGCCGCCGTAGACGGGGACCTTGGGCAGCGCGCCTTCGGCGGGAGCGGGGACGGGCGGGGTGTAGCGCCCCATGCGCTGCCGCTCGTTCAGCGCGGCTCCTGTGGGGACCGGCGCCTCGCCGCGCCAGACGGCGAGGATCTTCTCCACCGTGGGCTCGGGGATCAGGCGGGCGGCCTCGGCGCCGAAGCCGGTGCGCAGGACGACACCCAGCGGCCCGTCCAGGCGGGCGGGGTCGGGGTCGGCGAGGCCGGTGCCGACGTAGACGTTGTAGCCGTAGCGGGCCATGACGATGTCGCGGCCCTCGCCCTCGAGGCCGTCGCCCGCGCCCGCCAGCACCTGGTCGACCGCGCCCAGCAGCTCGTCGGCGGCCTGCGCGAGCTTCTCGGGCGCGAGCGCGCTGGTGAGCGTCGGGTCGGGCGGCAGGTTCCAGCCGGCGTGGGTCAGACAGTTGCGGGCGAACCAGCCGGCGTTCGCGCAGTGCCGCAGGCCGGCGGTGGTCTCGCCGGCGCGGCCGAGCTCCTCGCCGGCGCGGAAGTGGCACTCCTCGCGCCAGGTGCCCTCGGGGATGAGCTTGCAGGCCTGCTCGGCGCTCGCGTCCTCGCCGCGCTGGGCGAAGCGGGCGGCGGCCTGGACGCGACAGGTGATCGCCAGCTCGGGGAAGGGCTGCTCGGCGCACACGGCCAGCAGGGCGGCGGGCTCGTCGGGCCAGGGCTCCAGCGACTGGTCGAGCGCGCTCGGGCCGTCGGAGCAGGCGAGCAGGAGCGCTAAAAGTCTCACTTGTTGTCCGGGGTGGGGCCGGCGGTGGCGGGCAGCACGCCCTCGCCCTGCTTCGGCCCGGTCGGCGCCTTCGGCACCGTGCCGAGGTGAGGTCGGCCGAGCACCTGCTGGCAGCGCAGGCGCGCGCCCTCGGTCTCGACCTTCGTGCAGAGAAAGCCCGCCGTCGACGGCGAGGCGATGGCCAGACGCAGCAGGAGCAGATCGCGGCTGCGGGGGTCCTCGATGTCGTCCAGGGCCGTCTCCAGGGCCTTTTGGAAGGCCTTGCGGTCGGGCGCGGGGTGGTTCGGATCGGGGAGCAGCGGAACGAGAAGGTCGAACCGGCACTCCTCGCGATCGGCCTCCGCGCGGAGGCTGGCGCACTCCGCGACCGTCTCCGGCTTCGAGCAGGCGAGGAGGGCCAGGAGGAGGGCGATCAAGGCTCGAACCGGACGCGCGGGCCCCAGCGCACGGGCTGGCCCGAGGTGATGTCCTTGAAGTGTCTGCGGCCGATGGCGGCCTCGCCGCTCTCCACGCACAGCTCGTAGGCGCGGGCCTCGAGGCGCTCGCGCACGCCGGTGGGCTCGCCGATGGCGGCGATGAGGGCGGACTTGAAGGCGGCGATGGCCGTGGGCGAGCGGCGGGCCGCCATCTCGGCGAGGGCGTGGGCGCGCGCCAGGGCGGCGTCGATGTCCGGCTGGATCTCCTGAACCAGCCCGATGCGCAGCGCCTCTGCGGCGTCGATCTTCTCGCCGGTCATGCCGAGGCGCAGGGCCTGGGCGGGGCCGATGGTGGCCCACAGCTCGGCGGTGCCACCTGCACCTGGCACGATGCCCAGCCCGGTCTCGGGGAGGGCGAAGACGGCCTCCGGCGTCGCGACGCGGTAGTCGGCGGTGAGCAGGAATTCCGTGCCCCAGCCCAGCGCCATCCCGCCCACCACGGCGACGTGGAAGACCGGCGCGCGGCGCAACAGGGCGAGGGTGGCGCGCTGCCAGAGGACGTGGGCGCGGACCTCCGCCTCGCTCCAGCCCTCGCGCTCGGTGACGTTGGCGCCGGCGATGAAGATCGGCGTTCCCTTCGGGCTGCGCCGACGGCTGAAGCTGATCAGGGCCCGCGCGGCGCCGTCACGCAGCCCGCTGGCGACCTGAGCCCACTCGGCGACCTGCTCCCGGCCCATCTCGTTGGCGCGCCCGTGGTCGATCTCCACGGTGACGATGGGGCCCTGCTCGCTGACCTTGAGGCTGGAGAACGTGGTGGTGTCCATGTTCCGGTGGATAACCGGGGCGGCGCGCCCGCGCCGGGCGCGACAGGGCCCCTTCCTTTCGGATAGTCGTTGTGCGGAGGTTCCGTCGATGTCCAGCCGGCAGTCTCAGTTGGAGCGCCTGTCCGAAGCCTTTGACCTCGTCATCGTCGGCGGCGGCATCACCGGCGTGGGCGCGGCGCGGGACGCGGCCCGCCGCGGGCTGAAGGTGGCGTTGATCGAGCAGGATGACCTGGCCAGCGGCACCAGCTCGCGGTCCTCGAAGCTGGTCCACGGCGGCCTGCGCTACCTGGAGCAGGGCGAGTTCCAGCTCGTCTTCGAGGCCGTCTCCGAGCGCCGCGTGCTCCAGGACATCGCCCCGCACCTCGTCAACCCGCTCGGCTTCCTCTTCCCGGTCTACAAGGACTCCCGTCGCGGCGTGTTCACGATCAACGTCGGGATGTGGGTCTATGACGGGCTAGCGCTCTTCCGCTCGCCTCGCCGGCACAGAAAGCTCGGAAAGGCGGCGGTAAAAAAGGAATATCCGACGCTTGGTGCGGACGCGCTCAAGGGCGCGCTGCTCTACTATGACTGCGCGACCGATGACGCGCGGCTGACCCTGGAGACGGCGCTGGACGCGCTGGGCGCGGGCGGCGTGGTGCTGACCCACGCGCGGGTGATCGGGCTGCTGCGGGGCGAGGGCGGGCGGCTGGTCGGGGTGCGCGTGCGCGACCTGATCGGCGGGGGCGAGGTGGAGGTCAAGGCCAACGCCGTGATCAACGCGACCGGCCCCTGGACGGACAGGACCCGCGGGCTCTCGTCGGAGGGCGCCCGGCCCCTGCTCAAGCCGACCAAGGGCGTGCACATCGTCATCGACTCGGCGCGCCTGCCGCTCCCCTCCGCGGTCGTGCAGTTCCACCCGCGGGACGGCCGGGTGCTCTTCGCCATCCCCTGGGGAGATCGCACCTATCTGGGCACCACGGACACGTTCTACGAGGGCGACCCGGCGCTGGTGGCCGCCGATCGTGCGGACATCGACTACCTGCTCGAGTCGGCCAACCACCACTTCCCCGACGCGCGCCTGGTGCCCGAGGACGTGATCTCCACCTGGGCCGGCCTGCGCCCGCTGATCGCCCCGCCCGAGGCGGTGGGCGCGAGCAACGTCTCGCGGGAGCACGAGATCAAGGTCGATCCGGACGGGCTCATCACCATCGCCGGCGGGAAGCTGACCACCTATCGGCGCATGGGGGCGGAGGTGGTCGAGCAGGCGCTCTCCTACCTGCGCGTGCTGGGGCTCGCGCCCAGGCAGCTCCGGGCGGCCAACACGGGCGAGGAGCCGCTGCCCGGCGCCGTGGGCTGGCCTCAGAACGACGACGCCAGCGCCGTCTCGCGGCAGATCCTCGAGGCCGGCAAGGGCCGCGTGTCCGAGGCCACGGCGCTCATGCTGGCCAACGTCTACGGGATGCGCGGCGTGGACATCGCCGGGCGCGCCGCGACCTCGCAGCTCCTCGCCAACGCGCTGGTGCCGGGACGGCCGGAGATCATGGCGCAGATCGACCACGCCGTGGAGAAGGAGCTGGCGGCGGCGCTCAACGACGTGATGATCCGCCGCACGCAGCTCTACTACCGGGACCTCGACCAGGGCCTCGGCGCCGCGCCCGCCATCGCCGCGCGGATGGGCGCCCTGCTCGGATGGGACGAGGCGAGGATCGCCGAGGAGGTCGCCGCCTATCAAGTGGAGGTGGATCGGTCGCGTCAGTGGCGCGCGGAGCCGTAGGACCATCCAGACTCCGCGGGGCCACAGGGGCGTGACGGTCAGATCGAGAGCTTGCCGTCTTTTTGTGGATCGCGGGTTCCTGGTCGGAGATGACCCGTGCGGATGTCGGCAGTGCCAAGGTGCTTGACGCCGCGCTTATCGAAGACCTCAAGCTCGGCGGCCTCACCCCAGTGGAGGTTGTCTACGTAGAGGAAGCGCCCCGTGAGCCGCTCCCGATAGACTCTGCGATTCTGGACGAGCCCGTTCAAGGGTTCGAATCGTAGAGGGTCGCCGAGGCAGGTCTGAGCGTCGCGCGGGGGCTCTCGAGCGTCGGTGGAGTATTCTGGCACACGCGAGAGGGTACGGAACCAGACGAGAAGCGCTTCTGAGGTGTCGAAGGAGGGGACGGCGACGATCGCGTCCATGACGTCCTGACGTTGAAGTATGGCCTCCGACACGCCGGCCAGGAACGAGCCCTGAAAGTTCAGGAGCGCGACCTGCTGGTCCGTCCGGCGCCTCGCCGCAGCTTCGGCCATAGACGTGTCGGAGACATCAGAGGACTTAAATATCCATAACTCCTCTGGAGTGGATACGCGTTCGGGCTGCCAGGCGCGAGGGCTACGCTCATCAAAAAGCAGCTTCAGTGCGGCGCCCTGCAATTCGCGAGGAAGGCGACGGAATGTCGCGCGAAGATCCTCTCCCTCCAGAGCAGTGCTGCAGACAAAGAGCTCGCTGCGTAGTCGGCTGTCCGTCGGAATACTACGCCAGAGCTTGAGGAAGCACACGACGGCGAGTTCGACCTGTTCGTGGGAGGCGAACTGGGCATGAAGCGAACGCTCGTTCAGGAACCAGTCGATGGACATGATCAAAAGCCATGAATGCGGGCCAGGTCGTTGGTCGAAGTGTCAAAGAAACCATCTGGCCAGTGAGCAATTCGACCAGAGGCGTCTACCTCGACCTTGAGGACTGGGGCATCCGAGGAGCGCTGGAAAAACAGCATCGAGAGATCTTCAGGCTGGAGAAGCCCACTCTTCACGTCGAGCCTCAGGCCGTTCACCATGTGCTCGGAGTGAGTCTCGACGAAGACCTGGACGCCATCACCGGCGATGGAGGTGAGGAAACGGGCGAAACGTGAGACCGCGGCCGGGTTCAAGTGAGCCTCAGGATTCTCGATGATGAGGATCGAGCCCTGTTTCGCCAGCAACCCCTCGACGATGATGGGCAGCAGGCAGGTGAAGCCGTAGCCGATGTTCGACGGTCGGGCATAGTGGGCACCGTTGTCGGCGTTCATGCGCAGCATTCGTACGAGATCATTGGACCGGACCTCGATAGCCGCGCCGTCGAAGATATAGCGCATCCAGGCGTTCGCCTGATCGAATACCGTGAGCGCCTCGGTCTGGGGTTGCGGCGCCGCGCGCGCGGCGTCCACCGGCGTCTGGTTGTCCTGCACACGCCCGAGCACCTCAATGGTGTGCTGGCCACGTGAGCCGACCGAAAGTCGCCGATTCAAGACCTCGCGCGGCGCAAAAGACTGGGGGCCGAGACGGTCGGCGCAGACATAGCGGAGGTCGGGAAAGCGCAGCTTGTCTCGGAGTTCATCACTGGTCCCGTCGTCATCGATTGGGACGGGAGTCCAGAGAGGATCCTGTGTCCCAGGGCTAGGAGATCGCCATTCGAAGCCACTCCACTCCTGAAGTAGCTTCGTCGTCGGGTGAATTCGCCAGCGTCCTCCGGGGTCGACCTCCACCCCGGACAGCGTGAGAAAGGTGGGCTCCTCGACGGTCCCCTCGAGGGCCAAGGAGACGACCCAGAGATCGTCTGCGTTCCGCCGTGGACAGAACTCGAAGTCCCATCGAATGGGCTCGCCGCTGGGCGTGTCGCGGTTCCGCACTTCGTCGAAGTTCCCCAGGTCCACGAGCTCGCCCGAGAGCCGGACAGGATCGGCGAGCTCGTGGACCTGCGACTGTGCCAGGCAGAGGATCGGCTGTAGCGCGGAGGACTTGCCGCGGCCGTTCGCGCCGCAGAGCACCGTGATTCTCCCGAAGGAGAGCGGCGTGGGATCTCGAAACAGTTTGAAGTTCGACCAGGTTGCGGACGTCAGCAAGTGCCCTCCGACAGCATCGCGGCCACCAGGTTGAAGCGTTCCCGCAGCCGGCCTCGATCGCCGGTGTTCCAGGAGCTGAGCTCACGTACCCGGCTGTTCGCGACCAGCGCGTTGTGGTTCGCTTTGATCTTCGACGAGTAGCTCGTCAACTCTGCATCGCTCCGCATTGCGACCCAACGAAACACGGCTTCGGCCAGCGCGATATTGACCCGCCCACGCTGCTTCTCCGTAGGCAGGCGGAATCCGCCATCGCCGAACAGGGTCGCGCACCATCTCATGGTCCTGGAGAACACTTGGACGAGGTGGTCGCGTGTCGCTGCGTCCGTCTTGTTCAGGTCGCGCATGGTGTTCGTGATGAAGACGTCCATGTCGCCATTGTAGTCAATCTGTGGGTCCTTCCAATGAAAGGCCAGGCAGCGCAGGGCGAGCTCCTGGTCCTTCATGCGCACCGGATTCATGCCTCCCGTGGCTTCCGAGAAGGCGCGGACAGCTGCGAGCTTCCTGAGTAGATCCGTCGCCGGTCCCTGTAGAATCCCATTGCGAATTTCCGGACGATTGAGCTGTACTCCGCCAGTGTTGATTCGGTGGAAGATCTCGTAGACGAGCTCAAGAGGCACGGACGCTTTGAGGACGTGACAGGCGATTTGCCGGTCTTCGATTCGTGCTTGGAGCGCAGGCGGGAGCTCCCCGAAGCGGGCCCCATTCAGGCTCACCCAGCGCGCCAAAGAGGACAGCACATAATGACCTTTTACGAAGCGATAAATGGCTGTGAGCCGCTGCTTCCCATCGATGACGACGTAGGTTCCGTCCATGAGCTGGTTCAGGTAAATGGGTGGCAATGGGATGTTCAGGAGGATTGACTCGATGAAGCCAGAGCGACGAGCATCGCTCCAGACGTCGTTTCGCTGGTAGTCGGGCGCCAGCGCGATCTGCCCGCGATCAATCTTCCTGACGACCTCCGAGATGGAGAACTGGGCCGCCCCGACGTCGACCTCATAGGGAGCGGCGGTAGCGCTCACGGTGTAGGACGCGTCGTCGCCTTCGAGCACCAGCTCTGTGCTTTCCGGATTCAGAGATTCGGAGTCGCTCTGCATGCCTTCAGCTTAACTCCTGGTACCCTCGCGCGCATGAACGGCGACCCGCGTCGGCCACTACCAGTTGATCTCCGTCCTGTAGATCCGCGTCTCGCCGGTCTGCCCCTCGAGCCAGCTCAGGTCCGGGCCGTCCACGGGCGAGCTGTAGTTGTAGATCACGCTGGTCTCGGCCTCCTCGCCCCAGATCGAGGGGAAGCAGGTGTCGCCGCGCGAGGGCAGGTCGAGGGCGAAGCGGACGGTGAGGGCGTCGGGGTCCACCCGCCACAGCGAGCACCGCTTGGGGTGCTGCCAGTAGTCGATGGCGTAGGCGGCCGAGAGCTCGGCCAGCTCGCCCTCCTGGCCGAGATCGTAGGCGCCGGTCTCCGTGACGTTGCGGCGCCCGACCAGCCAGATGTCCTCGCCGCGGCGGAACATCAAGGGGGAGTCGTACTTGCGGGGGTCGGCCTCGCAGGTCCAGCTCCCGAGGTCCTGGGCCTCGGCGCGGCAGATCTTGGAGCCGAAGCCCGTCTCGTCGCCGGCCTCGTTGCGGCTCACGGCGACCACGGCCCCGTCGTCCAGCAGCACGAAGTCGGTCTCGGAGCCGCCGCCCTCGAGCACGACGGGCTGGTCGGGCACGACGGGCTCAAAGCGGTAGCCGTCCTCGGTGGTGAGCCAGTAGACCCGCACGGGCTCGGCGTCGGCCTCGTAGATGCTGGCCCCGCCGGTGTACCCGATAACGTAGGGCACGCCGTCGATCACGCGGGCTCGCCAGGGGATGAAGCCCGGATCGAAGACGTCCACCGGCTCGCTCCACGCGCCCGCGCCCTCGAGCTCCACGCCCATGCTGCCCTGGGGCTCGAAGTCGAGGGCGCTCTCGCCGAGCACGGCGAAGTAGAGGATCAGGCGTCCGTCCCAGGAGAGGAAGCGCGGCTCGCGCAGATCCGTGCCCAGCGACACGCTGGCCTCATAGGTCCAGGTCTGCTCGTCGGCGCTGCTGACGATCCACAGCACCGTGTCCGCGCTGGCGAAGTGGCTGGGCGCCGAGCGGAACGCCAGGTAGAGACGCCCCTCGTGCCAGGCGATGTCCAGGTTGTTGTTGGCCTCCTGGGGCGTCACCTCGCTGGGCAGGCCCAACCCGGGCACCACCTGGACCGTCTCGCCGAGCGTGGGCGTGGCTGCGGAGGGCGCGTCGTCGTCGTCGCGGCAGGCGAGGAGGAGAGAGAGCAGGATCATCGGAGTTCTCCCGTGGTCAGCGGTCGCGCCCCAGGTCGAAGGCGCCCCGGTGGGTCACCTCTGGCGTGAGACAACGTTATCCTGCATCCGAAGGGCCGCGCAGACGGCGGAGGTGAGGGATGTCCCACGACTTCGACTTCATCATCGTCGGCTCGGGCTTCGGCGGCTCGGTCTCGGCGCTCCGGCTGGCGGAGAAGGGCTACCGGGTGGCGGTTCTCGAGATGGGGCGTCGCTGGAAGACCGCGGACTTCCCAAAGACCAACCTCGATCTTCCTCGCTACCTCTGGGAGCCCCGGCTGGGGCTCAAGGGCTTCTTCAACCTGTTCGCGCTGCCCCACGTCTTCCTGGTGCGCGGCGTCGGCGTGGGCGGCGGCAGTCTGGTCTACGCGAACACCCTCTACGTTCCCTCGGATCCGGTGTGGAAGGACCCACGCTGGGCGGATCTGGAGGACTGGAAGCGGGCTCTGACGCCTCATTACGCCACCGCCAGGCGCATGTTGGGCGCGGTGAGCTGCCCCACGCTCTCCCCGGCGGAGGAGGACCTGCGCGCCTACGCGCGGGAGCAGGGGCGCGAGCAGGGCTTTCATCCCGTGGACGTCGGCGTTTATTTTGGTGAGCCGGGCAGAGAGGTCCCCGACCCCTACTTTGGTGGCGAGGGCCCCGCGCGCACCGGCTGCACCCTCTGCGGCGGCTGCATGGTGGGCTGTCGGGTGGGCGCCAAGAACACGCTGGACAAGAATTACCTGTACTTCGCCGAGAAGAAGGGCGTGACGGTGATCCCGGAGACGCGCGTGAGGCGCGTCGTCCCGCTCGACGGCGGGGAGGGGCGCAGCGGCTACCGGGTGGAGGCGCGCTCGGGTGGGCGGGCGGCGAGCTGGACGGCCGGCGGGGTCGTGCTCAGCGCGGGCGTGGTCGGCACCGTCTCCCTGCTCCTCGAGGCGAAGGAGCGCGGGGACCTGCCGCGGCTCTCTCATCGCCTCGGCGACGTCGTGCGGACCAACTCCGAGTCCTTCGCCGCGGTGACGGCGGAGAAGGGGGCGGACCACGCCCGCGGCCTGGCCATCATGGCCAGCGCCCGCATCGACGCCAACAGCACCGTCGAGGTCGTGCGCTATCCGGCGGGCTCGGACTTCATCGCCACGCTGGCGACCGTCGAGACGCCCGGCGGCCCGGGTCTCCCGCGGCCCTTGCGTTGGGTCTCCAACTGGGTTCGCAAGCCCGGCGCCTTTCTGCGCAGCCTCTGGCCCTTCGGTTGGGCGAAGCGCTCGGTGCTGCTGATGATCATGCAGACCCTGGACAACCACCTGCGCTTGAAGCGCGGGCGGCCCTGGTACTGGCCCTGGTCGCGCACCCTGGTCAGCGAGATCCCGGAGGGGCAGACCCGCGCGCCGACCTGGATCCCCGCCGTCTATGACGTGGGCCGCTGGTTCGCGAAGCGCTGGAAGGGCGAGGTGCGCAGCGCGACGCCCGAGGTGCTGCTCAACCTGTCCACCACCGCCCACATCCTGGGCGGCTGCCCGATGGGCAAGGACGCGGAGAGCGGCGTCATCGACGCGCGCTGCCGCGTTCACGGCTACGAGGGGCTCTACGTCATCGACGGGTCGATGATCTCGGCCAACCTCGGCGTCAACCCCAGCCTGACGATCACGGCGCTGGCGGAGCATGCGATGAGTCATGTGGCTGCTCGGCGCGAGCGGGATTAAAATGGACCTTATGAACCTCTCTCCTCACCCGCTCACCGCTCGCTGCGCCGCCGCGCTCGGCGCGCTCGCGCTCCTCCTCTCCGCCTGCGAGCAGGAGTACGAGATCGTCCCCGAGCCGGTCGACGTCGATCCGGGCGACGTCACCGACTGCGCGTTCACGCGCGTCGAGGACACGAATTTCTACGCCTACGACTGCAACCCCGTGTTCACGACCACGGGGGAGGACTGGGCGCCCTATGTCGGCGCCACGGCGTTCAACGTCACGTATGTGATGGACCATCCCTTCTACCAGCTCTGGTACGTCGCCTACGATGACGACGACTCCTACGCCATGGGCTACGCCGTCAGCAACAACGGCACCGACTGGGAGCCCTACTCGGGCAACCCCGTCATCACACAGGACGGGGCGAAGGGCTTCGAGCGCGACGTGATGCAGGCCAATCAGGTGGTCTGGGATCCAAAGCGCGGAAAGTACGTGATGATCTACTCCGGGCTCGATCTGACCGGCTCCAGCGACGGCGGCACCGGCGTGATGACGTCCTCGGACGGGCTCGACTGGGCGCGCGTCGAGCAGAACCCCGTGCTGCTGGCCAACGACACCGAGGTCGACGGCATCAGCGGCTTCTGCTGGCCGCTGGACGTCAACCTGGCAAATGAAGGATATACCGGCTATATCTCGGGGACGGTCGGGCGCAGCGGCGCCTGCGAGGCCTTCCGCCTGGACGGGTCGAGCCCGTCCGAGTGGTCCGTGGACGGCGACGTGGCCTTCCCCGCGGGCGACGAGGGCGACTGGGACGACGAGGGCCTGATCGCGCTCAACGAGGTGGAGCTGAACGGGAAACATTACCTGTTCTACGTGGGCTTTGGCGACTGGACGGTCAACGGCTCCGTGCGCACGGCCACGCACAGCTTCGTGGGCTGGGCGCAGTCCGAGGACGGCTTCGCCTGGGACAAGAAGTCCGAGCCCATCCCGCTGAACACCACCGAGGCGGGCGAGGTCGGCGCGGTCGCGGCGGTGACGGTCGGCAACCGCATCCACCTCTGGGTGACCGACGAGTACGACGGCGGCACGGGCGTCGGCCTCTTCCTCTACGATCCGGCGGCGGCGGCCGCTGAGGACGGTGAAGAGTGATGCGCCTCCTGCTCGCGCTGTTCGCGCTCTCCGGCTGCGCCGGCCAGGAGGAGGCGCAGACATGCGACCTCATCTGCGACGAGCTCGTCCTGGAGTGCGGCTACTCCGCCTACCCGACCCGTGAGAGCTGCCTGCAAGGTTGTCTGTACAAGACCGGCGAGGGGGCGAAGATGGACCGCGCCCGCGACTGCATCCTGGCCGCCGAGTGCGACACCTTCGAGATCATCGAGTGTGAGCACGCCGAGGGCGTGGACGTGAAGTGAGGGCGAGGCCTGGCGCCACAGGATAGTGAAGCGCACGAGGTCCGGTCATCTCATCCGGGCGAGGAGCACACATGGGTCGGGTTCAGGATCAGCTTCACGGCCACTTCAAGATGTTCTCGGGCGCGTCCATCGACGAGCTCACGGCGAGCGCGGCTCAGTTCGTGGCCGACGGCGGTCTCGCGCCGAAGAGCATCGGCATCGAGTGCCTCGAGGGCGCCGGGCGCTTCGTGCTCACCCTGGGCTACCGCGATGACGAGCCCGGCTACGCCATCGCCTTCGATGTCCACGATCTCGGCCGCGCCGCTGACCTCGACGACCTGAGCGCCATCGAGGCCAGGCTCGCCGCGGTGGCCGCGCACGCGCCGAACATCCTCTGCCACGAGCTGTACATCAACGCCGCGCGGGAGTTCTATCTGGTGATCATGCGCCTGGCGGAGTGAGCGGAGCTGTTCGCGGCGCGGCCTCCGGCCGCACGCCGGGGTACGACGCCACGGGCAACCAGCGGGACCTGTACGACCGCCGCTTCGTTCCGTACGAGATCGACGAGGAGACGATGCTGGCCGACATCGACCTCGAGGTGGGCGAGCCCTCCTCCGCCTGCGAGAGCGCCGAGCGGTGCTCCTCCCGTGCACAGCGCTACCCCGGGCCTCTGCCAGCTCGTGTGGGACGATCGATGACGCTCACGCGCGCTCTCCTCGTGCTGCTCGGCGGCTGCGGCCCCTCCAAGGACGGGGAGGACGGCGGCGGGAGCGACACCGGCCAGGGCGTGGTGACCGAGACGGGCGACTCCGCCGAGGACACGGGCGACTCCGCCGAGGACACGGGCGACTCCGCCGAGGAGACGGGCGACTCCGCCGAGGACACGGGCGAGACGGGCGAGACGAACCGCGGGCTGCTGACCTGGAGCGGCGAGGCGAACGTCGACGGCACCTGGGAGGGCCACGAGTCCATCCTCTTCGTCGGGGACGACGGGCTGGGGGAGACCTGGTGCGAGGTGCGCTACCCCGTCCTGCCGGTGGCCGAGCGCACGGACTGCGTGGACTGTGTGCTGGCCTTCGACGTGGAGTTTCAGGCGCCCGAGACGCTGATCTCCACGCTCTGCGCGGAGGTCGGCTACGACGACGCGGCGATCACCGCCCTGGTGGGCGAGCGCCGAGGGTACGGCTTCGCCCTGGACTATCTGGGACACAGCAACGTGCTGATGTTTGACGATGAGGGCATCTGGAAAGCGGTCGCCTTCGTCAACTGGAACGAGTCGAGCGCCACGCTCAGCTACGCCTGGGAGCGCGGCTACGTCGAGGTTCAGGTCCCGGGAACCTGAGGCCGCTCAGCCCGCGCTCAGCTCCGCTCGCAGACTGGCCGCCATCGTCCCCAGCTCCGACCCCTCGGCGAGGCCCAGGCGCCGCTGGATGGCGACCGCCTCGTCGAGGCGCGCCTGCGCGGCGTCGCGCTGGCCCAGCCCCAGCTCCACGCGGCCCAGGTTGCAGAGGAGCTTGGCCAGCTCCGCCGGGTCGCCGGCCTCGCGGAGGCGGGCCTCGCCGGCCAGGAGGGCGTCTGACGCGGCGGGCAGCTCGCCGGTGCGGGTGAGCAGGGCACCCAGAGCGCTGAGCGCGGATCCCTCGGTGGCGGCGGCCCCGGTCTCGCGGGCCAGCGCGATGGCGCGCTGCAGCCAGCCGCGGGCGGCCTGGTCCTCGCCCTGGCGGACGAGCAGGTCGCCGTAATTGACGGCGTGCATGGCCTCGTGGACGCGGTCGCCGATCGAGCTCTGCGCGCGCAGGGCGGCCTCGAAGTGGGGTCGGGCCTCCTCGGCGCGGTCGGTGAGCCCGAGGATGGCGGCGATCATGCCCTCGGACAGGCCCTCGGTGCGCCGGTCTCCCACCGCGCGGGCCAGATCGCGGGCGCGGCGGTAGGCGGCGAGCCCGGCCTCGAAGTCGCCGCGGATGGCGGAGATCGCGCCCTGATAGCTGCGGCAGAGGGCCTCGCCGGCCTCGTCCTGAAGGCGGGCGTAGCGGGCGAGGGCCTGCTCCAGGTAGGGCGAGGCGAGCTCGAGCTGGCCGCCCCGGATGCCGAGGACGTGGGCCAGCTCCGTGAGCGCTCCGGCCTCGCCGCGCGCGTCGCCGGCCTGCCGGTAGCGGCCGAGCGCGTCCTCGTAGCGTGCGCGGGCCTCGTCGAGCGCGCCGCGCAGCAGGGCCGTCTGTCCGAGGGCCGCCAGCGCGTCCGCCTGTGCCCGCAGCATCCCGAGCGCGCTCGCCAGCGCGAGGGCCTCGTGGAGCGGCCCGCTCGCCGCCTCCGTCTGTCCAGCGCGGGCGAAGACGACGCCCTGCGCGACGAGGAGGCGGGCGCGCAGCGTGGGCGAGAGCTCGCCGGTCTGCGTGGCCTCGTGCTGCGCGCTGCCTGTCGCCCTGTCGCTTTTGGGCATAAGTGCCGCGTCGCTTGTCGGCATCGGCTACCTGGCGGCGCAGTATCAACGCGAGTTGCTCTATGGTGCCGTGCTTTGCCTCGCGGCGGCCGGTGACGAC
>CAZKWG010000006.1:0-33743 GCA_964556105.1 uncultured Enterobacterales bacterium
GCGCCCATGATGATCGGGGCGCCGCCCAGGGCCCCGACCTCCCCGCGGCCCTTCCCTCCGAAGCCGACGTGCTCGCGGGCGAAGACGACCTCGGCGCGCAGGTCCTCTTCGCCGGTGAAGCCCGTCACGTCGGCGGCGGTGAGCAGATCGGCGATGTCCGGCTCCAGGACGAGGTGATCGCGCATGTGGCGCGCCGCCTCCTCGTCCTCCAGGATGACGACGGCGTAGCCGGGCTCCAGCGGCAGGCCGGCGCCGTCGTCCAGCTCCCAGTCCATGATGCCGTCGGCGTCGCGGTCCAGCTCGGGCGCGTTCAGGATCTGGATCTGCGCTTCGGTGACGGTGACCCGCCGGCCGCTGTCGCCGCGCGACCCGAAGCCGCCGCTCGACCCGGCGCTCCCTGAGGCGCTGCCCGAGGCGGGCTGATCCTTGCCCAGCTTCTGGCGGGTGCTGGACAGGCGCTGCTGCGCGTCGCGGTAAGCGCCCTTCTTGTCCACCTGCTCCGCCTGCTCCACGCCCGCCAGCACGCCGGAGATCTGGACCAGCTCCTCCAGGTTCTTCTCCGCCTCGGCGAGGTTCCCGGCGCGCTCGGCCTCCTCGGCCTTTCGGACCAGCTCCTCCTGGCGCAGCTCGGCGCCGCTGGAGCGCGCCTTTGCCATCTCGCGCACCCGGCGCGAGGCGGCGTCTTCATCGCTGGCGGCGGCGCTGGCGCCGGACGTGTCCAACAACACCGAGACGTTGTCCGAGAGCGCCGCGGCGGCGGTGTTGCCGGGGTTGTACTGCAAGGACTGCTCGAGCAGGGCCTTGCTGTCCTCGAAGCGGTTCTCCTTGTAGGCGTTGTAGGCTTCGTTCCAGTAGGCCTGGCTGAGATCGTCGGCCGCCACCTTCTGGGGCGGCGGGGCGGCGGGCTTCGCGGTGGCCGGGGGCGCCGGCTTCGGCGGGCGCGCGCTGGGGATGCGGTCGATGAGGCGCGGCAGGTCGAGGGCGTCGCGCTTGCGCGCCTCGGCGATCATCACCCCCTCGGGCTCCTCCGCGTCGAAGCTCTCGAGCGCGTCGCCCTCGCTGGTCACCGCCACGCCAGGCACGACCTCGACCGCGCTCTGGTAGCTTCGCCCGGCCGGCACGCGCTGGAGGAACTCCCGGGTCAACGTCACGCCGGGGGTCGTGTTGCTCACGGAGAGCCCGTCCACGACGTGCTCGCCGCCCAGGTCCTCCTGCAGGCCCTCCCCGTAGGAGCGCCCGTAGTCCAGGGTCACCTCGCGGCTGCTCCAGCCGGGCACCTCGTCGGCGTTGCTCTCGACCTTGACCGCGCCGAAGCCAGGAGGCAGGACCAGCTCCCAGCGGGCGTAGGCGATGGGCGCGTCTACGGCCGGGGTCTCGATGGTGCGCTCGCCCCGGCGATCCCAGGCCTCCTCCAGGCCGAAGAAGGCGATGTCCACGGGGAACGTCACCAGGCCGGACAGGGTCTCGACGGACTTCTCCAGCGGGATGAGCAGGTAGCCGTCCTGGTCGCGCGCGGCCTGCGCCGCTTTGCCCGCGACGGTGACGCTGACCAGCTGCAGCTCGGCCGGTACGCGGACGCGCAGGAACTGGCGGCGATCGTTGCGCACCTGGTAGCGGGCGCGCAGCACCAGGCGCCCGTGCTCGACCGTGGCGAGCTCGTAGCGGGCCTCGTCGATGACGGTGGGCGGGCCCTCGATGGGGTCCCAGGTCACGACGCGGGCCGAGAGGCTGGGCGCGCGACCGCTGAGGCGGAAGGTCGCGAAGGGGGCGCCCTCGGCGAGGCCCTGGGCCCAGCCCGGCACCGCGCGGGCGGGGACGGCCTCGACGCCGCCGCCCGCGGTGGGGACGATCAGCGACTCGTCACCGCGCAGGAGGGTCGCGTAGCCCTGCGCGTCGGCGGCCTCCGGCCAGGGGATGGGGAGCGCGGCGCCCTGCTCGCCCTGGGAGGGGCCCCGAAAACGTACACGCAGCGAAACCTCGTCGGAGACCGGGCGGGCGAGGCGGACGATCACGTCCTCGCCCAGGCGATCGAAGCCCAGCACCCCGTCGCCCTCGACCTCCAGGTCCACGGCGGGCCCGACCAGGCGGAAAGAGACGCGATCGACGCTGCCGTGGGCTACCCGCCAGCGGAGCTGCGAGGTGGACTCGGTGCCCCCCGCCTCCAGGCGCATCGCGGTGGAGACCTCGGCGCGCAGGAGCGTGGGTCGCGGCGGCTTATCGCCCGCCGGCCGCCACTGCACGGAGAGCTTCCCGGGCTCCCCGCCGTCCAGGCGCCCGCGGCCGACGACGGCGCCGGGCATGGTCGCCTCCCAGGGACCGACGACCCGCACGACGCGGCGGGTGGCGGCGGCTACGGGCAGATCGAGGGCCGAGGCCGGGGTCGGCAGGCTGGCGCGCACCACGATCTTGCGCGTCCGCTCCAGGTTCAGGACGAGGTGCTGCATCCCGTCCGGACCGGGCGAGAGCGAGACCGGCCGCCCGTCCACGGTGGCCGAGCGCACCGCGGCGCCGGCCCCCAGCAGCGGCAGGTCCAGCCAGCCAGGCTCCAGCGGGCGCAGGGTCCAGCTCAGGACCAGCTCGGTCTCGACCCCGGGCCGCAGCTCGACCTCGAGCGCGTCAGCCAGCCAGGGGAGCGGCGCGTGCTCGGGAACAACCGGCCGCTCGGGGATGACGTCGAGCGGGACGAGCACCACCGGCCCTCCCCACGCGCTCAGAATCGCCACCAGACCGCCGAACATGCGCTCCACCCCAGCTTCGTCCGACAACGCCCCGCGTGGTCGGTTCCTTTCAGTACAAGGAAACCTTCCCAGGTTAACCGGGCGGACCATGTTCATGCGCCAGGCAGACGCTCCGATCTTCATCGTCGGCTACAGCCGCTCGGGCACGTCGCTTCTGCGGGCCATGCTCAACGCCCACCCGGCGATACACATCGCGCAGGAGTCGGCCTTCTACCAGTGGCTCCAGCCGATGCGCATGCGAGAGGCGCGGACGGCGCGCGCCTGGTTCGAGGGCTACGCGCGCTCGGCCTCCTTTCGACTCCTGGGCGTTGACCCGGCGCCCATCCTCGCGGACACGCCCGCGGACCTCCCCCGCGCCGAGGCGGGGCGCCATCTCCTCCCGCGGGTGCTCGGCGCGAAGGCCGCGCGCCTGGGGAGACGGCGCTGGGGAGACAAGACCCCGCTGCACAGCCAGCGGCTCGACGTGATCTTCCGGGACTTCCCCGAGGCGCGGGTCATCCACGTCGCCCGACACCCCGCGCCCACGGTCGCCTCGATCGGGGCCATGCCCTGGGGCACCGACAGCGCGTGGTTGAGCGCCAGCCTCTACCGGGACGTGACGCGCGCGGTCTCGGCCCAGGGCGATCGGGTCCTGATCCTGCGCCTGGAGGACCTGCTCTCCGATCCGCGCGAGGCACTGTCGCGCGCCCTCTCCTTCCTGGGCGAGCCCTGGGACGATCGTGTGCTGGAGCACGAGCGCCACCCGACACCCGAGGATCCTCCCCTCCCCTGGCTCACCCAGGCGGCCGGCGCGCTGAAGCGCCCGTCGCGACAGGCGCCGCGCGAAGAAGGCGAGCTCGACCCCGCCCTGACGCGGATCGTGGAGCGCGTCTGCGCGCAGGCCATGCAGGTCCTGGGCTACGCGCCCACGCCCATGGCGCGCGAGCCGTCCTTCGGGGATCGCCTGCGGGCCCTGGTCATGGACAGCGGAAGAGCCCTGCGCTTTCTCGCCCACGCCGCCCGCACCGCCCCCTGGTCGCCCGAGCGGCTGGACCCGGTCGATCAGCTCCGCTGGCTCTTCCAGCTGAACCCCTCGGCGCGCGTCCCGGCGTCCTCGCGGGAGATCACGCCCGCGCTGCTGGACGCCCTGGCCAGCGCTCCCCGACTTGCCGATCCCGACCGAACGGCGTAGAGAATCGCTGCTCTCCCGGGGGGAATGAGACACGGGGGAATGAGACACATGGAGACGGAGACGGACATGGAAATCTCTATCTGGCACAAGAACGGGAACCTGATCGCCGAGGTCAAAGCCAGCGCCGTTCCTCGCGTGGGCGACCACATCGACATCGACGCCGAGCCGCTGCTGGTCGAGCGCGTCAAATGGATCGTCGCGGCGGAGGTGATGAGCGCCGAGGTGATCGTCGGCCCGGCCAACGGGCACGCGACCTAGGACGCCGCGCAGAGGTAGCAGAGGCGCGCCCGGCGCGCGCGCTACAATCGGCGCGAGGAGGGCTCCACGATGGTCCTGCTGCTGCTCGCCGCCGTCGCGCTCGCCGAGGTCCCCGAAGACGAGCGCTGGCTCAGCTCGGATCGGCTGGCGGCGGGCGTCGCCGTGGACGGCTCGCTGGTGAACCGCGCCCTGGATCTCGGCCTGGTCTGGGATCCGGACGGGCCCGAGGGCACGACGCCGGTGGGCGGCGATCTCATCGACCAGGGATGGGCGGTCGAGGCCTGGATGGCCGAGTTCACCGCGGGCGGCGCCGCTCAGCGCTGGATAAACAACGCCGCACACTTCGGCAGCGATCTGACGCTGAGCTGGACGCTCCCGGGGGATGGGCCCGACGCGCTCGCGCTCGCCGGCAGCGGGTCCTCGGGCGCGCTCGCCGTGGACACCTTGATCTCCCTGGCCACCGACGGCGACGTGCTGTGGTTCACCCTGCGCTTCACCGCCCTCGACGACGTGACGGATCTGCGGGTCGGGCGGCTCCTCGATCTCGACCCTGACGCCACCATCGACGGCGGCTACGCGTCCGTGAACAGCAGCGGCGAGGGCTGGGCCGCGGCGGCCGGCGCCTGGGACGGTCGCGCGCTGGCGATGGCGGCGAGCGGGGCGCAGGGCGCGGTCTGCGCCTGGTGCTCGGACCTGGACAGCCTGCTGGAGGGCGCGGGCGCGTCCAGCGTGGGCGACGAGCAGATCGGCCTGGTCGTGGAGCTCGGGGATCTGGCGGCGGGGAGCTCGGCCGAGGTGACCTTCGCCTACGCCCTGGCGATGAGCGAGGACGCGGCGATCGCGCGCGCTGAGGAGGCCGCCCTGCTGCACGACGCGGACGGCGACGGCGCGCCCGACGACGAGGACTGCGACCCTGGAGACGCCGCGAGCGCCCCCGGCGCGAGCCAGTCCTGGGACGGCGAGGACAACGACTGCGACGGGGAGATCGACGAGGACACCGTCGCCAGCGACGAGGACGCCGACGGCTACACCGAGCTGGACGGAGACTGTGACGACACAAACGTTTTTGTTTTCCCCGGCGCGGAGCCCACGGACGGCGTCGCCGACGCGAACTGCGACGGCGCCAACGACGATCCAGCCTGGGGAGACGGCCTCTCCGAGGGCGACCTGAAGGTGGAGCCCGTGGGGTGCGGCTGCGCGGGCGCGCCTGCCTCGAGCGGCGCGCTGGGCGCCCTGATCGCGTCCCTCCTCCTGGCCATGCGACGCGCCGATCCGCTGGCGCGCGCAAGAAGGCGGGGGTAAACGTAGCTTATGCGACCTGTCTTCGCCGACCCCAAGACCGACGTGATCTTCAAGAAGATCTTCGGGGAGAAGGCCAACAAGGGCCTGCTGATCGCCCTGTTGAACTCCCTGCTCGAGCTGGACGAGGCCCACCAGATCGTAGACATCGAGTACCTCTCCCCCGAGCAGCTCCCGCAGCATCAGGGGCTGAGGCTCTCCATCCTGGACGTGAAGTGCACCGACGCGCGCGGCACCCGCTACGTCGTCGAGATGCAGATCATCGAGGTGGAGGGCTTCCAGAAGCGCGTCGTGTACAACGCCTGCAAGGCCTACACCAGCCAGCTGGGCATCGGCGAAGACTATCCCGCCTTGAACGACGTCATCGCCGTGACGATCTGCGACTTCGTGCTCTGGCCCGACGAGCCGGGGGGGAGACCCGCCGTCCCGATGCTGAGCCGCTGGCGGATGGCGGAGCAGCACGGCGGCGCCACGGGCCTCCCCGAGGTGCAGTACGTCTTCCTCGAGCTGCCCAAGTACGCGGCGGGAGATCAGCCGCGGACGACCCAGGAGCGGTGGGCCTGGTTCTTCCGCGAGGCGAGCCGCCTCCGCCAGGTCCCCTCTGCGCTGTCGAGCGCGCCTTACTCTGTGGCGCTGGAGGTCGCGCGGGTCGCGAACCTGACGGAGGAGGAGGGCACGGAGTACGAGCGCGAGAAGATGGCCGTGCAGGACTTCCGAGGAGGGCTCTCCCTGGCCGAGAAGCGCGGGATCGCCCAGGGCCGCGAGGAGGGCCGCGAGGAGGGCCGCGTGGAGGGCGAGCGCGCCGGACTGGAGCGCGGCCTGCGCGCGGCGATCCGGGATCTGGCCGAGGTCCTCGGCCTGGAGCTGAGCGCGGCGCAGGTCGCGGCGATGGAGGCCATGGATCTGGCGGCGCTGGACGCGCTGCGCGCGCGGATCAAGGCCACGCGACGGTGGTCACCGGACGGCGACGTCTGAACGCAGCAGCCCTGAAGGAGAGCGCATCTTGAAGCCCGCGGCCCTGCTCCTGCTCACCGCCTGCGTCCACGACGGGCTCCTCACCGGCACCCTCGGCCTCAGCGCGCCGGACGGCCGCGTCCTCGACCCCAAGCTGGAGGGATCGCCGTCGCTGACGCTGCGGGTCACCGTGGGCCAGAGCGGCGTGGGCTGCGACACCGCGCTGCGGGTGGAGACCGCGGTGGGCCAGACCCGCTCCCTGCCCGTCACGGCCGACACCGACATCCTCTGGGACGGGCGCGACGCGGAGGGGCTGGCCTTCGATCCGGGGCTCGCCCGCGCGATCGCCTCCTGTGACGGCGAGGACCTCGCTGAGATCGACCTGCACGTCGTGCGCGTGGGGGTCCAGACCATCGACTTCGGCGCCGGCCCGGACGACGGGAACGTGGCGCTGGCCTGGCACAAGCGCACGCTGCTCGACCTGAGCACGGCGGCCCTCCCCGACGGCGTCCCCGAGTATATCGGCTGGGTTGACGACGGTTATTCTCTGGGCGACCTCGACCTGGAGGACGGCGCGCCGCGGGCTCCGCTGGAGCCCTGGCCCGACGGCGCGCTGCCGCCCTGGGGCGCCCAGGAGGCGGGGGAGGTCGCCCAGAACGCGCCGGCAGCCTATGTCGCCGGCACCCGCATCGGCCTCGAGGTCACAGGCGGCGATGTGGCCGTCTCGGAGCGCGGCCACATCGCCCTTGACCCGAACCCCGAGGCGCTCTCCCTGCGGCTGACGGTCGACGGCCTCCGCGCGGCGGAGGGCTCCGACCTCTGGGTGCCGGGGGGCGCGATCGCGCTGAGCGCCGACGAGGCGCTCGCGGACACGCTCGGCCGCGAGACGCTCACCCTCTCCTGGCGTTGGCAGGCCGATCTGGGCGAGGGATGGGTGGATCTCCCTGGCCACCAGGCCACCACCCACGACCTCTGGCGCCTCGCCGGCCCCACGGCGCTGCGCGACGGGACCGCGGAAGGCTTCGCGCCCGCCGTGACCTGGGTGGGGGCGCTCGTCGAGCTCGAAGACGACCTGCAGGGCCTGCCGGCCGAGCCGGACGCGCTGCTCGACGCCATCCGCGACCACCTGAACCAGGATCGCTGGCTCATCTACAACCCGAGCGAGTCGGCCTACTCGAGCTACTCCGGGCCCTACATCACCTGGGATTATATCTGGTCTGACCTCGGCTTCTGGCTCGATCGCACGCAGGGAATCGAGCTGTACTGCCACTCCGTCTCCTGCCTGCTCTCCGTGCTCGCCGGCCACTGGGGGGTCGAGGCGCCGCAGCAGGTGCTGGGCGTCGGCTTCACCACCAACTACACCCGCGCCGCCGGCACCGAGTCCTGGCAGACCTGGACCTTCAACTCCCACAGCGTCGTCTCGCCCGACGAGGGCGCGACGCTCTGGGACGCGAGCATCGACCTGGACGGGGACGGCGCGCCGGGCAACCAGCCGAGCGAGGCGCTGGCGCCAAAGGGGCTGCCAAAGGCCGAGTATCTGTCGCTGCTGACCGACGACGACATCGAGATCGTCAACAGCGGCCTGTGCTACTTCCAATGAGGTATTCTGCACTCTTCTTTTTGCTCGGCTGCGCCCGTCCCTGCTCGGTGGGCAGCATCGTCCCCGCCCGCCAGCTCTCCGTCGAGGCCATCCCCGGCGCCAGCACGGCGGCGGGCGCCAGCCTGGAGCGGGAGGCCATGTCCTACGAGGAGCTCGAGGCGTTCACGCGCGACGTGCAGACCGAGGTGCTCCCCGATATTCTCATGGCCTTCGACGTGGATGATCGCGAGGTCGATCAGGACCTGGGCCCCAGCGGCTACCTGCTCGAGACCAGCCCGGCGATGCAGCTCAAGGTGCCGCTCAGCGACGCGGCGGCCAGCCAGCTCGCCGCCGGCCTGGGCTACGCCCTCTCTCAGGAGAGCGTGCTGTTCACCGACTGGAGCGAGGCCGACGGCGGGACGGCCTTCGGCGCCGTGCGCTTCACCGGCCACGCCCCCAGCGCCGACGAGGCCCAGGCCTTCTTCCTCTGGGCGTCCGAGGTCAACGAGGGCCTGAGCGGCGGCTACTCGGGCTTCGACGACACCCTCTTCTTCCAGAACCTGCGCGGCGAAGACGGGCTCCCCTACAGCGGCCTCGAGGATGACGCCTACCTCGACGCCCTGCGCACCGCCGCCGACACCTGGACCGAGGGCGCCGTCTCGCTGATCGAGACGGGCGAGGTCCAGAGCTGGCTCATCGCCAATGACTGGGTCCAGAGCCCCGGCGGCGACGACTATCTCGCGCAGCTCGCCGGGGACGCGCCGCGGCTGGCCGCCCTGGAGGCCGCCCGCTCGGAGCATGCGCAGCTCCTGGCCATCGCCGCGGAGGACGGAGGCTGGAGCGCGCCCTGATCGGCCTTGACGGCGCTGACCCGCTGAATACAGCCGTCCGATGTCCGGAGACCTGCTCAAGCCCTCCCGCTCCTTCACCCTGGCCTGCGCGCTGCCGCTCGCAGACGCGAAGGCCAGGATAGAGGCGGCGATCGACCCGAACGGTGGGCGCTGGTACCTGCGCGCCAGACGCGCGCGGCGCCTCCTGGCGGGGAAGCCCACGAGCGAGGGCTGGCGCCTCAAGCGGCTGGTGCCCTACCCCGATCCCTGGCGGCCGGAGATTCAGCTCCAGCTGGCGCCTGAGCCGGGCGGCACACGCCTCGAGGCCAGGCTCTCCTGGCCGCGGCTCGGGCAGATCGCCACGGTGCTCTGGGTGACGATCTGCCTGGGGGTCGCCTCGCTCATCGCCGCCGTGGTGCTCGCCGAGGTGATCCTGCCCCGCGCCCTGGTCCTCGCCGCCTTCGCCCTGATCTACGTCCCCTTCCCCTGGCTGGACCTCTGGGCGGAGACCCGCGCCACGCGCGCGCTGCTGGCGAAGATCCTCGCCTGAGCGGCTACAGCGTGCGGCTGCGGGTCTGAATGGCGGTGAGCAGGCGCTCGGTGAACGCGGCGACCGGCATGTTCTCCTGCTGCTCGACGCCGTAGCGGCGCAGCGTCACCGTGCCCTCCTGCTCCTCGCGCTCGCCGATGATCAGCAGGTTCGGGATCTTCTCGGTGGCGCCCGAGCGGATCTTCTTGTTGATGCGCTCGCCCGAGCGATCGAGCTCCGCGCGCACGAAGCGCCTGCGCAGGTCGGCGACGATGCCCTCGGCGTAGGCGTCGAAGCGGTCGGCGACCGTGAGCAGGCGCACCTGCACGGGGGCGAGCCAGGTGGGGAAGGCGCCACCGAAGTGCTCAATCAGGAAGGCGATGAAGCGCTCGTGCGTCCCGAGCGGCGCCCGGTGGATGCAGTAGGGCATGTGCTCCTGATTGTCCGCGCCGACGTAGCGCAGCCCGAGCCGCTCGGGCACGGCGAAGTCGAGCTGGTTGGTGCTCGCCGTCTCCTCGCGCCCGGTCACGGTGCGGAACTGCACGTCGATCTTCGGCCCGTAGAAGGCCGCCTCTCCCTTGACCTCGGTAAACGGCAGCCCCGACTCGATCATCGCCTCGCGCACGATGACCTGGGTGCGCTCCCAGGCCTCGGGGTTGTCCACATACTTCGCCTTGCCCTTGGGATCTTCCGGGTCCCAGGTGGAGAAGCGGAAGTAGTAGTCGCTCATCCCCAGGATCTCGTAGACGCGGCGGTGCAGGTCCATCACCTTGATGAACTCGGCCTTGATCTGCTCTTCCGTACAGTAGATGTGCGCGTCGTTCATGCACATGCCGCGCACGCGCAGCAGGCCGGAGAGCGCGCCCGAGTCCTCGTAGCGGTAGACCTGCCCGTACTCGGCCAGCCGCAGGGGCAGCTCGCGGTAGGAGCGCTTGCGGGAGGCGAAGATCTTGTGGTGGTGGGGACAGTTCATCGGGCGGAGCGCGTAGGTCTCCTTGATCTCGACGTGGCGGCCGTCCGCGTCCTCCACCATCTCCTTCAGCTCCATCAGCGGGTACATGTGGGGCGCGTAGTAGGGAAGGTGCCCGGTGCGGTAATAGAGCTCCGCCTTCGCCAGGTGCGGCGTGGCGACGCGCACGTAGCCGTCCTGGAACTCCAGCTCGCGGGCCAGCTTCTCGATCTCGTCGCGCAGCACCGTGCCGTTGGGCAGCCAGAGGGGCAGACCCTTGCCGATCTCCTCGTCGACCACGAAGATCTCCAGCTCGCGGCCGAGCTTCTTGTGGTCGCGGGCGATCGCGTCCTCGTAGGCCTTGACCTTCGCGTCCAGCTCTTCTTTCGTGGCGAAGGCCCAGGCGTAGATGCGGGTCATCATCACGTTTCGCGAGTCGCCACGCCAGTAGGCGCCCGCCACCGCGCGCAGCTTGAAGCCGTCCGCGGGCAGGCGGCGGGTGGTGTCTACGTGCGGGCCGTCGCACATGTCCAGGAAGTTGCCGTTGCGGTAGAAGGTGAGCCGCTCGAGGTGCTTCTTCTGGAAGAGCTCGGCGGCGTACTCCCGCTTGTAGGGCTCCTTCATCGCGTCGAGCTGCGCCATCGCCTGCTCGTAGGGCAGCTCGTCGCGCTGGAAGGGCTGGTTCTGTTTGATGATGTGCTTCATCCGCTTCTCGATCTCCGGGAAGTCTGCCTCGGAGATGGGCTCGGAGAGGATGAAGTCGTAGTAGAAGCCATCCGCGATCGGCGGACCGAAGCCCAGCGTCGAGCCCGGACGGAGCTGCAGCACCGCCTGCGCGAGCACGTGCGAGAGGCTGTGGCGAATGCGGTGGAGCTCGTCGGGGGTCTCGGCGGCGACGTCGTGTGCGGCGGTTTCCATGAGGTCTCCGGAACGGGAAGACGCACCACTTACGCCGCCGGACGGGCGCGGACAAGGGGACGGGCCGGGGCCGAGCCCGCCTACTTCACCTGATCGACGCTGCGCGACATCTGCTCGTCGAAGTTCACGCGGAGCTGAATCATGGACTGGTGGTGGCGCTCGGGCGGCGAGACGATGAGGACGCCGCCGGGGCCGACCAGCGCGCCGCCCACTTTGTAGCCCTCGAATTCCATCTCGGTGACGGGCTTGATGATGTACTCGGGGACCAGCGCGTCCTCGTCCGGGCGGACGTCCTCCTGGGCGGCGGCCGGGAGGGAGAGGGCGAAGAGCAGGGCGGCGGCGAGGCGAGCAGACATGGGGGACCTCCTCGAGCGGGAGCGCTCCCAGGTTCTGACCCCGGCCCGCGCGGGAGGTTCCCCGGATTGGCACATGGACGCTGCAGGGCCAGAGCGCCGCTCAGAACAGGCCATCCAGGACATAGACCGCGCCGGCGCCCTCGTCGCGGCCGTAGGCGCCGATGAGCAGGGCGGCCTCAGCGTCGCCCGCCTCGGGCCCGCTGCCCGACAGGCTGAAGCCCGCCGCGTCGCCCTCCGCCTCGCCGAGCCAGCGCCCCATGGTCTCGCCGAGCGAGCCGGAGCCGCGCTGGAGGCCACTGACCGCGTAGATGGCCCCTGCCCCCGGCGCGGCGCGATCGCTGCCGAACGCGCCGACGAGGAGGTCGGCGAGCCCGTCCTGGTCGAGGTCACCCGGGGCCGAGAGCGGCCAGCCGGCCATGTCGGCCGCGCTCTCGCCTTGCAGGACGAGGTCCGCCTCGGAGAGCGAGCGCGTGCCCGACGCCAGCGCGACGAGCAGCCAGATCTCCCCTGCGTCGGTCCCCTCCCCGTCCGCGCTGTTCGCGCCCACGGCGATGTCCGAGCGCCCGTCGCCGTCCGCGTCCCCGAGACCGGCCAGCCCCACCCCGGCGCGCTCCCCCGCGAGCTCGCCGAGCAGCCGCAGATCGGCCTCGGCGAGCGTCAGCTCGGACGGGAAGGGCGCGAGGAGGACGGCGGCGAGCCCCGCGTCCGTGAGCGCGGCGTCAGACTCCGGGGCGCCCACGAGCAGATCGGCGAGCCCATCGCCATCGACATCCCCTGCCCCTGAGACGCGACCGGCACGATCTCCGGGCTCCTCGCCCCAGATGCGCGCCGCCCCCTCGGCGAGCGCGCCGCCCCCGAGCGCGTCTGTGCCGGAGAGCACGAACACCTCGCCCGCGCCGTCCCCGCCGCTGTCCGAGGTGTTGGCGCCCACGGCCAGATCCGGGAGCCGGTCGCCGTCCGAGTCGCCCAGCGCGGCCAGCGCGATGCCCGCGCGATCGCCCGCCGCCACCCCGGACCAGGCGCCCTCCAGGGCGTCCGCGCGCCGCTCACCCGCCGCCGGGCCCGCCAGCACGTAGAGGGCGCCCGCCCCTCCCTCGGCGTAGGGCGCGCCCACCGCTGGGTCGGCGTACCCGTCCCCGTCCACGTCGCCGGGACCCGCCACGGCGTAGCCGAGCGCATCGTCCTCCTCCGCCCCGCCCAGCACCGCCACGGCCGCCGAGACCGGCAGCGCGCCCTCGAAGGGCCCGGCCATGAGCCAGGCGGCGCCAGCGTCCTCGGCGTAGAGGTCCGCCGTGACCCCGCCCATGATGAGGTCGCTCGCGCCGTCTCCGTTCACGTCGCCGACCTGCGCGACCGAGAAGCCCAGATCGTCGCCCGCGCTGGCGCCGTCGATGCGGGCGCGGGCCACCTCGAGCCCGCAGGTCTCCGCGAGCCCGTCACAGTCATTGTCCAGCCCGTCCGCGCACAGCTCGGAGGCCCCAGGGTTGACGTCGGCGTCCTGATCGTCGCAGTCCGCCCCGCCGTCCTCTGGCGCGGTGAAGCCGTCGCCGTCCAGATCGGCGCCGTCCCCCTCCCCTTCTCCGGCGCCCTCGTCCGTCTCTACAGGCGAGCCCTTGACCGGCGTCGGCGCGCGGCCAGCGCAGGCCGCGACGAGCAGGAGGAGGTGAAGGCGCAAGCTCAGCGCCCGCCGCCGCCGCCCTGCATCCCGCCGCCGCCGCCGCCGCCCTGCATCCCGCCGCCGCCGCCGCGCGCGCTGGTGAACATGCCGGGCCCGGCCTGGCCCATCTCCTGGCCGACCTTGCCCTCCATCTTGGAGACGCGGGCCTCGAGCTCGTCGAGGGCGCCCTGAACGTTCGTCGCGGCGAGCGTCGTGGCGCGGGGGTCGAAGCCGACCACCGTGGCCGAGCTGACGCCGTTCTGCTGCATCTGGACGAGGATCAGCTCCAGCTTGCCGATGCGCTCCTCCAGCGAGGCGAGGCGCTCGGGGCTGAAGCCAGGGGGATCGCGCTCGTCCTCGTCAGCCTCATTTGCGGCGGAGGCCGCCAGGGCGCGGTCGAGCGCATCTTGAACGGTGCCGTCTCCGTAGCGGATCTGATCGGCGGTCGGATGTGGCGCGCTGGAGCAGGCCAGCAGGAGCAGGAGGGAGATCATGCGTTCAGAATACACGACGCGTGGGCGCTCCGGTGCACGTCCGCACGAGACAAGCCATACTCAAACATTGCACACACCTTATATCGTGTTATGAGAATGAAACTCCGAGCAGCGCGACCCTGCTTGACGTAAAGCATTTCGATGCTTAGGACATTCACATGAATCACACAACACCCCTCGCCCCCACCCCTCCCGCGACCGACGACGCGCTCTCCCTCCTGGTAGAGCAGCTCATGGGTCTCCTCCATCGTCGGATGGCCGGGGAGACCTTGAGCGTCATGCACGAGGCCGGTCTCACGCTGCCGCAGATGGTGGCGCTGCACAGCCTCAAGCACGCCGGCGCGCAGAGCATCAACAGCCTCGCCGAGCAGCTCAACCTCTCCACTAGCGCCGTGAGCCACCTCGTGGACCGGCTGGTGGATCGCGAGCTCGTCGATCGCGCCGAGGACCCCGAGGATCGCCGTCAGAAGCGCGTCGGCCTCACGCCCGCTGGCACCGCCCTGCTGGAGCGCCTGGTGCGCTCGCGCAACGCGGAGATCGCCGCGGTGGCCTCGCGCCTGGATCCACAGACGCACCGGACCGTCGTGGGTCTGCTCGAAGAAGTCGTCCAGCACCTCCAGAAGAGCCTGTAGATCGGAGCCCGAATGCCGCCCATCGTCGATATCCGCAACGTCGTCAAGGACTATCCGCTCGGCAAGCTCACCGTGCGCGCGCTGCGCGGCGTCAACCTCACCATCGAGCGTGGCGAGTTCACCGCCATCGCTGGCCCCTCCGGCAGCGGCAAGACGACCTTGCTCAACCTGATCGGCTGCGTGGACGTGCCCACCGACGGCGACGTCCTGGTGGACGGGCAGAGCACCCGCAACCTGAGCGACCGCGACCTGACCGAGCTGCGGCTGCGCAAGATCGGCTTCATCTTCCAGAGCTTCAACCTGATCAACGTGCTGGACGCCTCCCAGAACGTCGAGTTTCCCCTGCTCCTGCAAGGGGACCTGACCAAGGGCGAGCGCACCCGGCGGGTGGACGCGCTGATGGACCGGGTCGGCCTCACGCAGCACCGCCACCACCGCCCGAACGAGCTCTCCGGCGGTCAGCGGCAGCGCGTCGCCATCGCCCGCGCCCTGGTCACGACCCCGGCGCTCGTGCTGGCCGATGAGCCGACGGCCAACCTGGACTCCGCCACCGGCACGGCCATCATCGATCTGATGCACGAGCTGAACCGCGTCGAGAAGGTCACCTTCCTCTTCTCCACCCACGATCACGCCGTCACCGAGCGGGCCGAGCGGCTCATCCGCGTGCTGGACGGCCGCGTCCTGCGCGACGACCAGGACCGCCGCTCGGACGACACGACCGAGCTCGAGGAGCCCAGCTCGCACCGCCACGGGGTGCTGGCATGACCGCGTTCCGGCTGCTGCTGCAGATCGCGCTGCGCAGCGTCACGGCCCACAAGGTCAAGAGCCTGATCGTCGGCGGGCTGCTGCTCTCGGGCACGGCCCTGCTCGTCTTCGGGTTCTCGGTCCTGGGCAGCATCGAGCGCGCCCTGGAGGGCAGCATCACCTCGAGCCTGTCCGGCCAGTTCCAGGTCTACGACAGCGAGGCGGAGGACCCGCTCGAGCTGTTCGGCGGCTTCGGCGGCGGGCTCGCCGATCTCGGCGAGATCGAGGACTTCGCCGCGGTGGAGTCCGCGCTGATGGGCGTAGACGGCGTCAGCGCCGTGGTGCCGATGGGGATCGTCAACACGACCGTCTTCGCGCCGACCGAGCTGGACGTGGTGCTGAGCGACATGCGCGAGGCCGTGCAGGCGGGGCGCCTCGAGGACGCGCGCGCGCTGAAGCCGCAGGTTCGGCGTATCGCCGAGACCTTCGAGGCTCAGCAGGACCTGCGCCTCTCGCTGACCAGCGACCCGGACGCCGTGCAGCGCGACAAGGCCGCGCTGGCCACCGTCACCGCCGAGGGCTTCTGGACCCCCTTCATGGAGCCCACCTCCCCCGAGCTCGCGCCGGACACCGCCGCGATGCTCTCGGCGCTGGACTACCTCGACACGAAGGTCGCGCCGCTGGCCGCCGACGGCCGCCTGCTCTACCTGCGCGCCATCGGCACCGATCTCGACCAGTTCACGAAGAGCTTCGATCGCTTCTACATCGCCAAGGGCGAGGCGGTCCCCCCGGGCCAGCGCGGCTTCCTCATCAGCAACCGCACCTACGAGCGGATCATCAAGAACCGCGTGGCCCGCGAGCTGGACGACATCAAGCTCAAGGTGACGGAGAAGGGCCAGACCATCGCCGGCGACGAGCTGCTGCGCGAGCAGGTCGCGCGCAACGCCCGCCAGTTCCCGCGCATCGTCTTCCAGCTCTCGCCCAAGGACGCGACGGAGCTGGAGGCCGAGCTGCGGGACTTCCTGAAGGACGACAAGAGCACGCTCGAGGAGCTGGTGAGCCAGTTCCTCACCGTGGACGACACGAACCTGCTCGAGCGCTATGACTGGTTCTATGCCAGGATCGCGCCGCGGATTCGGCTCTACGACATCCCCATCGGCTCCACGATCACGCTCCGCGCGTTCACCAAGTCCGGCTACCTGAAGACCGTCAACGTCAAGGTCTACGGGACCTACGAGTTCCGCGGCCTGGAGAAGTCGGACCTGGCCAGCGCGTCCAACCTCACCGACCTGATGAGCTTCCGCGACCTCTTCGGCAAGATGAGCGACGAGCAGCGCGCGGAGCTGGAGGACATTCGCGTCTCGATGGGAGTCACGGAGGTCGGCCGGGAGAACGCCGAGGATGCCCTCTTCGGCGGCAGCGCCCCGCTCGAGGTCGAGGCGGTGGCCAGCGCCGAGCCCGCGGCCGAGCCCGCGGCCGAGCCCGTGACCGAGCCGGTCGCCACCCTGCCGCCCGGTGAGGACCCGAACCAGGTCTACACCCGCGAGCAGATGCGCAACGGCCTGGTCCTGAACGCGGCGGTGATCCTGAAGGATCCGAAGCGCGCCGCCGAGATCGAGCCGGCCCTCGAGGCGGCCATCTCGGCCGGCGGCCTGCGCATCCAGCTCCTCGACTGGCTCTCCGCCAGCGGGACGGTGGGTCAGCTCATCTTCGTCATGCGCGGGATCCTGGGCATCTCCTTCATCGTCATCTTCAGCGTGGCGCTGATCATCGTCAGCAACGCGCTGGCGATGGCGACCCGCGATCGCGCCGCCGAGATCGGCACCATGCGCGCCATCGGCGCACGCCGCGGCATGGTGGTCTGGATGCTCGTCCTGGAGACCGTGGTGCTCGGCCTCATCGCCGGGACCCTGGGGGCGGGCCTGGGCGTCGGGCTGGTGAGCGTGCTCGGCAACGTCGGCATCCCCGCGGTGACCGACCAGCTCGTCTTCCTCTTCGCGGGCCCGCGCCTCTACCCGACCTGGGAGCCTGTGCAGGCGCTGATCGGCGTCGTGCTGGTCGTCGTCGTCGCCACGGTCTCGACGATCTACCCCGCGGTGCTCGCCGCCCTGGTCCCGCCCATCGTGGCGATGCAGGGCAAGGAGTAGGCCATGTTCATGATCCTGCAGCTCGCCGCCCGCAACCTCATCCAGGCGCGCTGGCGCACCCTGCTGCTCTCCGCCGCGGTGGGGGTCGTCACCGGCCTCCTGGTCGTCCTGCTGGCGCTGGGCCACGGCATCGAGCAGAACCTCATCCGCTCCGCGACGGCGCTGACGACCGGCCACTTCAACATCTTCGGCTGGTTCAAGCAGAGCAGCACGGACGCCGCGCCCATCGTGGAGAACGCCGCCGTCGTGCGGAAGATCGTCGAGGAGGCCACCCCCGGCCTGGACTACACCCTCATCCGCCAGCGCGGCTGGGGCAAGCTGGTCAGCGACACGGAGAGCATCCAGAGCTCGCTGCAAGGCATCAGCATCCAGGACGAGACGGCCTTCGCCGAGAAGTTCCAGCTCGCGCCCCAGAAGGACTACAAGGAAGGTGGGACCGACGAGATCAAGGGTGATCTCGCCCGGCTCGCGCAGCCGAACTCCATGGCCCTCTTCGCCTCGCAGGCCCGCCGCCTCGAGGTGGACGTCGGCGACACCGTGACCATCCAGACCGAGACCAGCTCCGGCCGCACCAACACGCTGGACGTCACGGTGGTGGCCATCGGCAAGGATCTCGGCCTGCTCTCGGGCTTCGTCGCGATCCTGCCGACCGAGGACATCCTGGAGCTCTACCAGCTCAAGTCGGACACCACGGGCGCCATCCTGGTCTACCTCGACGACATCGACAAGGCCGACGAGGCCATGAACACCGTCCGCGAGAAGCTCTCCGAGGCGGGCTACGGCCTCATGGAGTACGAGCCCAAGCCCTTCTTCTTCAAGTTCGAGTCGGTGATGGGCGAGGAGTGGACCGGCCAGAAGCTGGACAGCTCGCTGTGGGAGGACGAGGTCGTCTTCCTGACCTACGCGATCACGCTCTTCAACGGGATCACCTGGTTTCTGACGCTGGTGCTGGGCGGGATCGTCGGCATGGGCATCATGAACACCATGTGGAACGCCGTCCGCGAGCGCACCCGCGAGATCGGGATGATGCGCGCGGTGGGAATGACCCAGAGCCGCGTGCTGTTCCTCATCCTCCTGGAGGCGATCCTGCTCGGGCTCTTCGCGACCACGGTGGGCGCCGCGGCGGGGGCGCTCTTCTGCGCCAGCCTGAACGCCGTCGGCATCGTGCTCCCCTGGGAGGCGGTGCGCGCGCTGCTCCTCTCGGAGACGCTCACCCTCGCCGTCGCGCCCAGCTCCGTGCTCGCCTCCATCGCCCTGCTGACCCTGCTCACCGCGCTCGGCGCGGTGATCCCGGCCTGGCGCGCCTCCCGGCTCCGCCCCATCACCGCCATCCAGACCGTCGAATGAACGGAGGAACCGCCATGCGTCCCCTCGCCACCCTGCTGTTGTCGATCTCTCTCGCGCTCAGCGCAGGCACCGCCTCGGCCGCGCCGAGCCAGGCGGAGCTGGTGCAGATGCTCAAGGTCATCGATGACCGCCAGCAGAACAACGGTGACTGGAAGAGCACCGTCTTCATCGAGCAGAAGGAGGCCGGCAAGAGCGACCTGGTCTACCAGGCCGGCATCTACCGCCAGGACAACAACGACACGCTGGTCATCCTGTTCATGAAGCCGCAGGCCGAGGCGGGCAAGGGCTACCTGCGGGTGGACAAGAACCTGTTCTTCTACGACCCGGCCTCGGGCAAGTGGGAGCGCCGGACCGAGCGCGAGCGCATCGGCGGCACGGGCTCGCAGCAGCAGGACTTCGACCAGTCCACGCTGGCGGTGGACTATGTCCCCGCCTTCGTGGGCGAGGAGAAGCTCGGGCAGTTCGCCGTGAACCGGCTGAAGCTGACCGCGCAGCCCACCGCCGACGTGCCCTACCCCATCGTCGAGATGTGGATCGACAAGGCCACGGGCAACACGCTCAAGCGGCAGGACTTCGCGCTGTCCGGCAAGCTGATGCGCACGACCTACTACCCACAGTGGCAGAAGATGTACAGCGAGTCGAAGAAGGCGGAGGTGTATTTCCCGAAGGAGATCCGTATCTTTGACGAGGTCCAGAAGGGCTCGACGACGACCGTGGTCATCCAGGAGGTGGATCTCAAGACCCTGGACGCGAGCATCTTCACCAAGGCCTGGCTCGAGAGCAAGAGCCGATGAGCGCGGCGACGCTGCTGTGGGTGAGCCTCGCGCTGGCGCAGGAGGCTGAGCAGGACACGGTGCCACCTGCATCTGACCCCGCGCCAGCCCCCACCCCTGCTCCCGATGTGCCACCTGCACCTGACCCCGCGCCCGCGCCGACCCCCGATCCGGCGGCCAGCGCGCTCGAGGCGGAGATGTTCGGCGCCCCGGCCGTCGCTCCCGTCGAGCCCGAGGCTCCCGCGACTGGAGCGCCGCTCCCCGAGACCGGCCTGAGCGGCGAGCGGGACGAGGCGGCCCTGCTCGGAGCGCGCACCAGCAACAGCCAGATCGGCGACCTGCTGGACACGGCCGACGAGGCGCTGACGCTGGGCGGCAAGCTGACCCTGCGCAACGCCGTCGCCCTGCCCGAGGACGGCGCGTTCTCCGACATGACGTTGTCCAGCCCGAACCTGCTGGACGTCTTCCTGGACGCGCGCCCCGACGACCGGACCCGCGCCTTCATCCAGGCGCGGCTGAGCCACGACTGGACAGTGGCGAGCGGCGATACGGACCCCTTCGGCAACGAGCTCAGCGAGAGCAAGGTGACCCTGGACCAGCTCTGGCTGAAGTTCGACGTGGCCCGCAAGGTCTTCGTCACCGCCGGCCGTCAGCGGGTCAAGTGGGGCACGGGCCGCTTCTGGAACCCGACGGACATCCTGAACCAGCAGGCCCTGGACCCGCTGGCCATCTTCGACACGCGCACCGGCGTCTCGCTGCTGCGCGTCCACGTCCCGGTCTCCCGCTACGCGAACCTGTACGCGGTGGGCAACCTGGAGGGCGCCGACACCCTCGCGCAGGTGGGCGGCGCCGCCCGCGTCGAGGTCGTGCTGGGCCAGACCGAGGCGAGCGTCTCGGTGGGCGCGCGCAAGGACCAGCCGCTCCGCCTGGGCGCCGACCTCTCCAGCGGCGTCTGGATCTTCGACCTCCGCCTCGAGGCCGCGCTCCAGCACGGCGTCACCGAACCCTTCTGGGAGGGCACCCTCGACCTCGACACGTTCACCTTCCCCACCGAGGTGAGCCGCGAGGAGGACTGGATCCCGCAGGTGGTCGCGGGCGCGGAGGTGAGCTTCCGCCTGGGGGACGAGGACACGCTGTCTCTGGGCGCGGAGTACTTCTGGAACGACGCCGGCTACGAGGACCCGAACCTCTACGCCTGGCTGCTGCTCAACGGGCAATACACGCCGTTCTACCTGGGCCGACAGTATGGCGGCGTCTACGCCTTCCTGCCCGCGCCGGGGCGGCTGGACGACCACAGCTTCACGCTCAGCGCGCTGGCCAACCTCTCCGACCAGACGGGCCTGGTGCGGGCGCAGCACAGCTGGAGCGCGCTCTCCTGGCTGGACATCACCAGCTACGCCTCGCTCTACCTGGGCGATCAGGGCGAGTTCCACTACGCGCTGACCGTGCCGGCCGTGGCCGGCGTCGAGGGGCTGGAGGACGGCTACGCGATCGTCCCGACGACGCTGGAGCTCGGGCTGTGGGCGTCCGTGCGCTTCTGAGCGCTCCGATCACTGAACACATGTGTGGTAAAATCGTGGCCCCTGATCCGAACGGGAGCCACGATGTACACCCCACGTTCCTATGCGCTTCTCTCCCTGCTCCTCGCCGTCGGCTGTCGCGACAAGGAGCCCTCCGAGTCGGGTGAGACCGGCCTCATCGACACCAGCGACACCGGCGACTCGGCGGTGGACTCCGCGCACACCGGCGAGACCGCGCTGGACGACGAGGAGCTCCCCGAGAGCACCGTCACCATCGAGGAGGACATCGTCTGGGACGAGGACGTCTCGCTGGGCAGCGTGATCTATGTCCCCGAGGGCGTCACCCTGACCGTGATGGCGGGCGTCAACGTCTCCTTCCAGCCTGGCTCCGGCATCGTGGTCGACGGCACCATCCTGCTCTCTGGCAACGAGGACGCGCCCGTCACGTTTACCAACGACTACAGCCTGAGCAGCTCGAACTACGGCCTGAGCGTGGGCGGCACCGGCGACACCTCGGTCCTGAATTATGCCGCCTTCACCGGCATTGATGTGACGCTTGAGGGCCAGGCCACCGATCTGCTGCACGACTCGACCTTCTCGGACAGCACCCTGTCCGTGCTCAGCCGCGGGGCGCTGTTCACCATCGAGGACTGCACCTTCACCGACAACGCGCGCGACGGCCAGACCAGCATCAACGCCCGCGAGCTGCCCGAGCTGATGGTCAGCGGCAGCACGTTCACCGACGGGGCCTACGGGGTCCACTTCAACGGCCTGGCCGACGGCGCCACCTTGACGGTCACCAACAGCACCTTCGACGCGATGAGCGTCGCCGTGATCGTCGGGAACCAGGGCGAGTACGGCCACATCGTGACGCTCAGCGAGCTGGACATCACCAACGCCACCGCCGACGCCATCGCCCTCTACCGGTCGGACGCCGACGTCTCGAACGTGACGATCACCGGCTCCCTCGCCGACGGCCTGTACACCGACGCCCTGTCCAACCTCGTGGCGGACGAGGTCACGATCAGCGGCACCGACGAGGCCTGCCTCTACGTGCTCGGCTCGGCCGACCTGAAGCGCACCAGCGCCGCCGACTGCGGAACCTACGGGATCTTCCTCGGCGAGTACGGCGCCACGATCACCGAGAGCTCGGTAGCCGACGTGGACAGCGTCGGCATCTACAGCTCGGCCGCGCTCACGGTCAGCGACACGACGGTCAGCAACACCCCGAGCCACGGGATCTACGCCGTCGATGGCGCGCTCACGGTCAGCGACGTCTCGGTGACCGACGCCGGCGGGAGCGGCATCTACGTGGAGCGCGGCAACCTCGTGGCGCGCGACTCGACCGTCAGCGGCATCGCCGGGAACGGCTTCTACGCCTCTTACAACAGTCTTGTTGTATCTGACGTGACCGTGGACGGCGTACGCGGGCAGGGCATCTACGCGTATCGAGGCAGCCTCACGGTCGAGGCCGGCTCGAGCGGCACCGAGATCCGCGACGTCGAGGGCTCGGGCCTCTACGCCTACGACGGCGCGCTCTCCGCCACCGATCTCACGATCAACGACGTGCGCGGCTACGGCGTCTACGTCTACTACGCCAACGCCACGATCACCGACACGATCATCAGCAGCGCGCTGAGCGGCGGCGTCTACGCCGTCCGCGGCGACATCGACATCCACGCCGAGGCCACGGGCGTACACATCTCCGACGTGGACGGCGTCGGCATCTACGCCAACACGGGCGACATCATCGCCTCCGATCTCGAGCTGGAGGACGTGCGCAGCCACGGCGTGTACAGCGCCTACGGCGACACCACGCTGACCGACGTGACGGTAGACGGCAGCGGCGGAATCGGCGTCTACGTGCTCGACGGGACGATGACGGTGGAGAACGTGAGCGTGTCCAAGGTCGAGAGCCACGGCCTCTACGCCATCGACGGCGACATGAACGTGACGGACAGCGAGGTCTCCAACGTCGACGGCGTCGGCGTCTACGTCAACACCGGCGACCTGACCATCGACGGCGTGAGCGTGGACGGCGCGGGGAGCTACGGCATCTACGCGCTCGGCGGCACCGACGGCGAGACCGCCTACGGCGGCACCATCAGCGGCGCCGTGGTCAGCGACACCCTCAGCGCCGGCATCGTCGGCAGCCGCGCGGACCTGGATGTCAGCGCGTCTTCGGTGAGCGGGGCCGGCGCGCAGGGGATCTACGTCGTCAACGCCAACCTCACCGTCAGTGACTCCAGCGTCTCGGACACGGAGAGCCACGGCTACCACGTCGCCGACGGCGCGCTGGACCTCACGGACTGCGAGGCCTCCAACGTGCGCAACACGGGCGTCGCGGTGGCGGTGGGCACGGCCAGCATCGACGGCCTCACGATGACGGACGTGGAGGGCACGGGCGAGAGCGCCGGAGACAACGGCATCTCCGTGTCGGACACCTGGACCGGCTACGACAACACGAACACGAACTGCTCCATCGACGACGACGCGGGCACCGGCATCTCCGTCGAGCGCGCCGACATCAGCTACTCGGAGATCATCGATCCCGGCATCTACGGTGTCGTCGTCTCCGGCCACGACGCGTCCACCATCACCTACACGGACATCACCAACGCCGGCTATCGCGGGGTCGTCGGGATCTCCTACGGCGAGAACCTGCTGGACATCACCAACTCGAACATCACCGGCACCTATGACTGGGCGGTGGTCTACGCCCAGAGCGTAGACAACAACTACATCGCGGGCAACAACGACGAGACGGGCGCCGACACGACCAACGAGGGCACCCTCGACGGCAATCGCGACGCCTCGACCACACAGAGCACGGGCGTGGACGCCATCACCAACGCCCGCTCTACGGCGGTCTCGGGAACCGGCCCGCGCTGATCGCGTCTACTCCGTGGCGAGCACCTCGGCTTCGAGCCTGAGATCGAAGCCGAGGTCCGAGCTGTCGAGCGAGGACTGGTGGACCTCGACCGCCAGCACGTTCTGGCCCTCGACCAGCAGCGTCTCGTCCACGACGAAGGCGCCATAGCCGGTCTCATCGGAGGTCGAGCTCGAGGCCAGCGTGTCGAAGCTGGCCTCGCCCGCCGGCATGTTCGAGGAGCGCTCGATCTCGGTGCCGTTCAGGTAGAGGATGGCGGCGTCGTCAACCAGCGCGCCCCCGGTGACCGCCGTGTAGAGCGCGACGTCGGAGGCGTCGAACACCAGGCGGAAGTAGGTGGTCGTGTACTTCGCGCTGGCGTCGGCGCCGTAGCTGATCTCGGTGACGATGTGCGTGTCGCCGTAGCCCAGGGGCCCGACGCCGCTGAGCCATGTGCTGTCGTCGAAGTCGGCGACCGTCCAGTCTCCCGTGGGCTCGCTGCCCAGATCCCAGTAGCGCCACTCGCTCCCGGCGGGCACCAGCTCCACCGTCTCCGGCTCTGGGGGGCTGTTCGTGGCGCCCGGCGAGCCGCTGTAGACGAACTCCCAGCAGCCGCTCTCCTCCGAGCAGCAGTCCGTGACGCGCGCGGCGGAGATGTCGGTCTCCACGTACCCATAGGTGACGAGGCTGCCGCGGCCATCCGGCGCAAAGACCCCCAGCGTTCCGCCGTCCTGGCTGAGCTTGAAGCCGAGGTGCAGCGGCCCCAGGTCCGGCTCGTCATCGGCGTAGAAGACGATGAACTCACCCGGGCCCAGGGTCAGGCCCCCGTGCAGCTCGAAGAGCTCGGGATCGTCGGCGTCATCCGTCACGGTCCAGCCGTCGAGCGAGATCGGCTCGTCGCCCGGGTTGTGCAGCTCGATCCAGTCCGAGTAGGTCCCGAACTCGTCCGCGAAGGAGGTGTCGTTGTCCGGCATGAACTCGTTGATGCACAGCTCGAGGGGCGCGTTCGGATCCCAGGGCTCCCCCGTCTCGGCCGTCTCGGAGGTCTCCGCCGTCTCCGCCGTCTCCGCCGTCTCCGCCGTCTCCGCCGTCTCGGAGGTCTCCGCCGTCTCCGCCGTCTCCTGAGCGTCGGTCTCCGCCGTCTCCGCCGTCTCCTGCGACGAAGAGTCGCACTCCCCGACACAGACCTCGCCCTTTTCGGCACCAGGGCACCCCGTCAACAGCAGGGGCAGCAGCGTCGCGATCTTCATTCCAGCCCCCAGAACAGCTTCATATAGTCGGGTCTCGTCTTGACGAAAGTGCGCACATAACCCTGATAATACAGCACCGACGTGCTCGAGCACTCCTTGCGCGGGTCCGCCTCGGCGTAGTCCTCGATCAGCGCGGCCCAGGCGAGCAGGTCGGCGTCATAGGCGTCGATGTCCAGGGTGTCGACCACGAGCTGGGCCTTCTCTTTCCAGGCGGCGTTGCAGGTCGCGTCGTTGTGGCAGGCCATGGCCAGCAGCCCGTAGGGCACCGCCCAGTTCATGCCCCAGTCGGAGTCGTTGAGGTGGGAGTAGTCCATGTCCCAGGGGATGAACTCCATCTTCCCGTCAGCGGCGTCGAAGTACAGGTAGTTGTTGTTCCGGTTGAGGCAGTAGCCGTCATTGTGGCCCACCCACTGCTCGGCCGCCCAGTAGGTCAGGACCGCGTCCCAGTCCACCAGCTCGCCGAGCTGCGCATAGAACTCGTCCGTGCCGGCGTAGAGGGGGATGGCGTCCGCGACGGCGATCACGTCCGCGTTGTCGACGTCGGTGCCCTCCTCCTGCTCGTAGAGGGGCGCGAGGTCGCCGCGCAGGTCGAGCAGCGTATAGGAATATCCTCCATACCAGATATATTTGCCGTCGTAGAGGTTCCCGGAGGGATCGGCGTAGAAGCGCTCGAGCAGCTCCTGGTTCGGCTGCTCGAGGATGTTGTACAGGCCGTAGGGCTCCTCGTTGACCGTCACCCAGGCGTAGCCGGTGCGCTGGGCGGCCAGGCCCATGTCCCGGAACACCTTGTAGGCCATGTGCTCCTTGAGCATGGAGCAGTCGACCGTCATGTTGTTCAGGTTCAGCTTCTTCAGGCCGTAGAAGGTCTGGTCGGGGACGTAGGCGTTGAAGTCGATCTTGAAGGCCGCCTTCTGGGACAGGGTTCGAAACGAGCCGATCTTGCCCTTCAGCCTCAGCCCGACGCTCTCGACCTCCATCCCGTTGACGACGACCCGGCCCTCGACGAAGGTGTAGGGGTCGGCGTTCAGCGCCGTCGCCGACGCCTCGCTGAAGTAGATGTCGATGCTGTGGACCTCGTCATCCGAGAACAGCCATCCCGCCGGATCGTCCATGCCCTCGATGGTCTCGGACTCGACGAGCGGCTCGGCGGTCTCCACGGGCGCGGTCTCGCCCGTGTGAGCCGTCTCCGTGAGCGCCGTCTCGCCCGTGTGGCTCGCCGTCTCGCGCGGGGACGTCTCGCCCGTGTGGGCGGTGTGCTCCGAGTCCACCGCGGGCGGGTCAGACTCGTCCTCCGCCGCGGTCTCCGAAGGGCCCTCTTCCTTGGGCTCTCCCGTGCAGGACAGCAGGGTCAACAGGATCAGCAGGGCGCTCATGCGGCTCTCCAGCGCGGGATCATACGCGAGCGCGTGGCGACCGTGTGACAGAAGATCCTCGATAGAAGATCAGGCCTTGATCATCCTCACGAGCGTGCGCATGATCACGCGTATGAAGTTCATCACACGCATCGCCCTCTTCCTGGTCACGAACCTCGCCGTCATCCTCCTGCTTGGCGTCGTCATGCGCCTGCTCGGGCTGGACAACGCCCTGCACGAGCGCGGGCTGAACCTGGAGGCCCTGCTGGTCTTCTCCGCGGTCCTCGGCTTCGGCGGCTCCTTCATCTCGCTGGCCCTGTCCAAGTTCATGGCCAAGCTCGGAACGCGCGCCCAGGTCATCAAGGTGCCGCGCAACGAGGAGGAGGCCTGGCTGATGGAGACCGTGCGCAACCAGGCGCAGCGCGTGGGCATCCAGATGCCCGAGGTCGCCATTTTCCCCAGCATGGACGTCAACGCCTTCGCCACCGGCGCCCGCCGCAACGCCGCCCTGGTCGCGGTCAGCGAGGGCCTGCTGCGCACCATGAGCCGCCGCGAGATCGAGGCGGTGCTGGCGCACGAGGTCAGCCACGTCGCCAACGGCGACATGGTCACGCTCACGCTGATCCAAGGCGTCGTGAACACCTTCGTGATCTTCCTGGCCCGCGTCATCGGCTACTTCGTAGACACGGCCATCCTGAAGAACGAGAAGGGTCGCGGCATCGGCTACTGGGTCACCGTCATGGCTGCGGAGCTCCTGCTCGGGCTGTTCGCCAGCATCATCGTCATGTGGTTCAGCCGTCGGCGTGAGTTCCGCGCGGACGCTGGCGCCGCCGCCCTGGTCGGGCCCGAGCCGATGGTCGCCGCGCTGCGCCGTCTCCAGCAGCTCCACGAGCCGTCCGCGCTGCCGCAGAGCATCTCCGCCTTCGGCATCCACGGCGCGCCGCGCGGGCGCTTCTTCCGCCTCTTCCTCTCGCACCCCCCGCTCGAGGAGCGCATCGCCGCCCTCGGCGGGAAGAGCTGAGCTCAGCGGAGGCGGTCCAGCGCCCGGGTGAGCGCCGCTGAGCCCTCCTTCGCGGAGGGGAGCGCGCTCATCTCGAGCTGACGGGCCCGGAGCTCCAGCGCGGCGATGGCGGCGGCGCGGTTCTCCGGGGACTGGGCGTCCAGGGCCTGCTCCAGCAGCGCCATCGCCTCAGGCAGCGAACTCGAGGAGGCGTAGGTGTTCACCAGCCCGAGCGCCCGCCCCTGCACGGCGGGCCAGGCCTCGCGACGCGCGTAGAACTGCGCGATGATCAGCTCCTTCTTCGCCAGGCGCTCCTCGGCCTCGTAGAGGAACTCGCCCACCTCTGCCGCGTGCTCGCTCTCCGGGTAGAGCTGCCGGAAGTTCTTCCAGGTCTCGCGGGCCTGGATGGTCCAGGTCTGGTCGCGCCCCGCGGCCTTGGGCGCCTTCTTGGCCAGGGTCGAGCCGATGCGGAAGTAGACGTAGTCCAGGCAGCGATAGGGCTGGCACTCTTCGCCGGGCAGGCCCTGCGGGTGCAGGGTGACGAAGTCCTGGTACTCCAGGCGGGCCTGATCGAAGTCGCCCTTCTTGTAGTAGACGTCGGCGATGGCCAGGGAGGCGCGCACCGAGAGCGGGTGGTCCTGGTGGTAGATCCGGATCCGGTTCAGGACCTCCAGCGCCTTGGTGTAATTGCTGCGGTTCATCGCCTTGACGCCCTCGTCGAACTGCTCCTGCAGCGTGGGCTCGGGCTTGGCGGCGTGGGCGCTGAGGCAGAGCGCCAGGATCAGGCTGAGCAGCATCGAGGAGTAGCCTCCGAGGGATTCCTTACCGATAGCGCATGGCAGGCGCCTCCGCACGCCGCATCGCGCGCCGCGCTTGCCGCGGAGCGCGTGGTGCCTATGCTACTCGACGCTGGAAAAGCCGCCCGTGACGCGCACCGACCGAAACCTCCTGCTCCTCCTTGGCGCCGCCTTCATGGCGGGCGTGACCGTCGCTGCTGCGACCGGCGCCTTCGCGACGCGCCCGGCGCTACCAGACGCCGCCGCGCAGGCCACGAACGAGCTCGCCCCGACGGAGGAGAGCGCGGCCCCCATCGAGCTCGCCGCCTCCGAAGAGGCGCGCCGCACGCCCATCGTGGAGGCCGTGGAGCGCGTGGCGCCCGCGGTGGTCTCGATCACGACCTCTACGCCCGTGAAGTCCTGGATGGGCACACAGACGGCGTCGGGGGACGGCTCGGGGGTGGTCATCGCGCCGACCGGGCTGGTCCTGACGAACGCGCACGTCGTCGCCCAGGCTCAGACCATCAAGGCCAGCTTCGTGGACGGCCGCTCCTTCGAGGCGCGCGTGCTGGGCCTGGACGAGAACCTCGACCTGGCCGTGCTTCAGCTCGAGGGCGCCACGGACCTCGTCGCGGTCCCCATCGGCTCCAGCGCCGGCCTGATGCTGGGCGAGCCGGTCATCGCCATCGGCAACCCCTATGGCCTCGGCCACACCGTCACCACCGGCGTCGTCAGCAGCCTTCACCGCTCGCTGGAGACGGGCAAACGTGTCTATCAGGACTTCCTCCAGACCGACGCCAGCATCAACCCGGGGAATTCCGGCGGGCCGCTCCTGGACATCCGCGGCAGGCTGATCGGGATCAACACGGCCATCTACGCCGAGGGCCAGAACATCGGCTTCGCCATCCCCTCCGACCGCGCGATGAAGGTGGCGCGCGACCTGGCCCAGTTCGGCACCGTCCTGGCCCCCTGGCTGGGCTGCGATCTGGAGAACCTGAACATCCGCAGCCGCGAGGGCGTCCGCGGCGCGGTCAAGGTCACCCGCATCTACCCCGGCACCGGCGCGGAGAAGAGCGGCCTCCAGAGCGGCGACGTGCTCATCGAGGCGGACGGGCGCGCCATCCAGGGCCGCAGCGATCTGAACGCCTACCTGGCCTCCTACGAGCCCGGGCGCGTGCTCACCCTCAGCGTCCTCCGCGGGGAGACCCGCCAGACCCTCGAGGTCAGCAGCCAGCAGCTCGATCCCCGGCTGGTCGACGACAGCCTGAGCAGCGTGCTCGGGGTGGAGGTCGCGGACGCCGACTCCGAGGACGGGCGCAAATTTCAGCCCAAGGTCAAAGGGGTCGTCGTCACGCGCGCCCTCCCGGGTGGGGCCTGGGCCAACGCCGGACTACGCGCCGGCGACGTGATCTCCGAGATGAACGGCCAGCGCGTCACGAACGTGGACACGCTGCGCCTCCTGCTCCAGCGCGCAAAGAGTGGTCATCGCGGCAGCGCGCTGCTGACCATCTGGCGCGGCCCCTCCTCGGGTCGCTTCGAGCTGCCCATCTGATCCCACTCACCGACAAGGAGCCGCGAGATGTCCGAAGACGCGCGGAAACCCGAGAATCTTCCCGTCAACTTCGCCTCCTTCCTGGTCAGCCTGGGCAGCTCCGCGCTCGTGCACCTCGGAGAGGTCCCCGACCCGCAGAGCGGCGTGGCCGAGCGCGACCTGGTGCTCGCCGTCCACACCATCGAGGTGCTCGCGCTCCTCAAAGAGAAGACGCAGGGCAACCTCGACGAGGACGAGCAGCGCCTGCTCGACGCGCTGCTGGGTGAGCTGAACGGCAAGCTCGCCGAGGCCCGCAGCAGAGCCTAAGCGCTTCCTTCCTTCTTTCTTCGTTGACACTCCGTCTCGGGCCGAATATCGTGCCTGGGCGGAGGGCGTCGCGTTTCGCTTCGTCCAAAGAAGGATTCGACCAGAACTCGAGCAGGATTCGAGCAGAGTTCGAGCAGAGTTCGAAACGACTCGGAACGATTCGCTGGATTCGGCGCCGTCGCGCCGAAAGGAGGAGCCATGATGCTGATCGGGTGGATGCTGGGCGCGCTCGCGCTCGTCGCGTGCAACAAGGACAAAGAGGGTACGGACTCCGGTGCCGAGGGCGAAGAGGAGTCCTGCGAGGTGCAGATCTCCGAGACCGTCCCGACCGGCGGCGACTCGGACTTCTATTACCGCGGGACCATCGAGGTCTACTTCACGCAGTCCGAGTCGGACGGCGAGGTCATGCTCATGGACAGCGCCGGCGCCGAGGTCGCGGGCTCCTCGTCCTGGAGCGAGGACGGCACGGTGCTCTACTTCACGCCGAGCGCCCCGCTCGAGCCCTCGACCGACTACACGCTGGCCATCAGCTACTGCGGCGGGAACCCCGAGGTCACCTTCCGCACCAGCGAGGTCGGCGGTGAGACGGACGTGAACACGCTCGTGGGCAAGGCTTACGCCATCGATCTGGGCTCCGCTCGCTTCGTCGAGCCCGAGGGCATCGGCGCGATCCTGGGCGAGCTGCTGACCCAGAACATCCTGGCGGGCGTGGTCTCCGCGGACGACAGCCAGATCCAGATGATCGGCGCCATCTCCGCCGAGGGCTCCACGGAGCAGGACGTCTGCACGCCGTCCATCGCGTTCCCGGTGGCTGACTTCTCCGAGAACCCGTACTTCGAGATCGGCCCCGAGGACACGACGATCTCCGTGGCGGGCTACACGGTGACCATCGGCGACCTGCAGATCAGCGGCGCCTTCGGCCCCGATCTCAGCTACTTCTCCGGTGGCGTGCTCGGCGGCGTGATCGACACGACCACCCTCGATGACATCCCCGACCTCGCCGAGCTGGCGGGCTGCGACGGCACCAACGACGCCTGCCTCTGCGACTTCATCGCGGGCACCGGCTTCGCCACCTGCTCGGACTGCCCGGACGGCAGCGGCCCCTACTGCCTGACCCTCCTGGCCGACCAGATCGTCGCCACAGAGATCGAGGGCTCGGTGGTCGAGCGCACGGAAGCTGACATCGCCGCTGACGCTGAGTGCGCGGAGTAGTCCATGCTGAGCCTGCTCACGGCGCTCCTGCTCGTCGGCTGTAACCGCGAAAAGGAAGACATTGGAGGCCAGGAGACCAGCGCTCCTGAGCCGCCGCCTTGCGACGTGAGCGCGCTCACGGAGACCTGGCCGGTGGACGCGCTGTCCCCGGCCAGCCGCTCCCTCTCCATCACCGCCTCCTTCTCGGGCCTCGCGTCCGAGGAGGGGGTGGCGCTCACCGTGACCGACGCGGACGGCGCCGCGGTCGCGGGCACGACGACGCTGACGGACGGCCTCATCACCTGGGAGCCCGCGGAGCTCCTGGCGGAGGACGCGGCCTACTCCTGGTCGGTCACCGTCTGCGACGCGACGGGCGGCGGCACGTTCACGACGGGCGCCTGGGGCGAGCGCGTGGACGTGAGTCTCCTGCCAGACACATCGTTCTCCCTCGATCTCTCCGACGCCACCTGGGTCGAGCCCGCGGGCGGCGAGAGCATCTTCCGCAGCCTCTTCGACGGCATCCTGCTGCTGGGCGTCCAGAGCTCGGACGAGAGCAGCATCGACCTCATCGCCGCCATCGGCCAGGAGGTCGAGGACGAAGACGAGACGTACATCCAGCAGGATCCCTGCTACGCCACGGCGGACTTCGAGCCCTCGGACTTCCGCAACAACCCCTACACCTCGGTCGGCCCCACCACCCTCTCGCTGACCATCGAGGGGATCACGGTCCCGCTGCAGAACGTCTACGTGAGCGGCGCCTTCGTGGGCGGCACAGGTCTGGCGGACGGCACCCTGGCGGCCGAGCTGGACATGCGCACCGCCGCCGCAGGGTTTGGCGGCTACAGCGCCGACGATCTCTGCTCCCTGCTGGAGGACTACCTCGGCCTGGACTGCGCGGCCTGCTCCGAGGACGGGGAGGAGCTCTGCGTGGCGATGGCGCTCGAGGACATCACCGGCTCCCTCGTGGACGGGCTCCGCGTCGCGCCGAACGAGGACCCGCAGGAGTGCTCCTCCGACGAGGGGCGCTGAGGGCTCGTCAGGGCGGCGCCTCCCAGCGCAGCCCGGCGGCCTGGAGCACCTTCAAGAAGTCGGGCGGAGGCGCGCTCTCGAAGACCATCGTCTCACCGCTGGTCGGGTGGACGAAGCCCAGCCGACGCGCGTGCAGGAGCTGGTGATCGACGCCCAGGAGCGCGGCGCGCACGGGCTCGGGCGGCGGGCCCTTCTTCCCGTAGACGGGGTCGCCGAGGACCGGGTGGCCGAGGTGGGCGAGGTGCACGCGGACCTGGTGGGTGCGACCCGTCTCCAGGCGGCACTCCAGCAGGCTGATGGTGACGACGCCGCGGCCGACCGTGCTGCGCGCGGTCTCGAGCACGCGGAAGTGGGTGACGGCGTGGCGTCCCTGGCGGACGACGGCGAAGCGCTTCCGGTCGGCCGGGTGGCGGCCGAGATCGGCGTCGATCGTGCCCGCCTGGTCGCGCGGCTGCCCCCAGACCAGGGCCAGATAGCGGCGATCGACGGTGTGCGCGGCGAACTGGGCGGCGAGGTGGGCCATGGCCTCGGCGGTGCGCGCCACGACCAGGACGCCGCTGGTGCCGCGGTCCAGGCGGTGCACGATGCCGGGGCGCTCGGGCGCGTCCTCGTCGGCGGCCTGATCGAGCGCCGGGAGCAGCGCGTTGACCAGGGTGCCGTCGCGATGGCCGGCGGCGGGGTGGACGACGAGCCCGGCCGGCTTGTCCACCACGATGACGGCGTCATCCTGATAAAGGATGGGGATATCCAGATCCTGCGGCAGCAGGGCGGGCGGCGCGGCGGGCGGGACGTCCAGCGCCACGAGCTCGCCCCCGTGGAGGCGCTGGCTGGCGCGGGCGGCCTGGCCCTCGACGAGCACGCGGCCCTGGTCGATGAGCTCCTGCACGCGGCTGCGGGAGAGCGGCGTGGCCAGCGCCAGCCAGCGATCCAGGCGCCCGGCGTCGTCCGGCGCGGTCAGCGTGCGCTGGCCTTCGAAGGGCTCAACCACGGTGATGCGTGAAGAGCGCCATGTACCCGTCGCTCACGACGTTCTCGTCGAGCTGGAGCAGGCGGGCCAGGGTCTTGACGTAGCCGCGCACGAAGGTGCCCGCGGGGAGCCGGTCGTAGCCGTTCTCCTCGAGCGCCTCGAGGTAGCGCGCCGAGATGCGGGTCTGGCGGGCGAGCTCGTCGATGGAGAGGCCGCGAAGCTCGCGCACGCCGCGCAGGAAGCGGCCGTCGTGGCCATACCGCTCACCGAGCGCCGCGACGGGGTCCTTGGGCGCGGCGGGGGCGGCGGCCGGGGCGGGCATGCGGATGACGGGCGCCCCCTTGCCGGCGTTGATGAGCGCGCTGCGACCGGGCTCGGAGAGCTCGTCCTCGGGGTAGAGCTCCCAGACGCCCTCCTCGCCGAAGAGGGCCTCATCGACCGACCCTTGCAGGTGCTGCACGGGCGGCAGGGGACCGGAGGACACGGGCGCCGGCGGCTCAGGGACGAGGCGCAGCGCGGGCTCGGGGCGCACCTCGGGTCGAGCCTCGTAGCGCAG
>CAZKWG010000007.1:0-33517 GCA_964556105.1 uncultured Enterobacterales bacterium
GCGGGCCGCGGCGCGGCTGGAGGTGCCCCCGAAGGGGGCGGTGGGGGGGCGACTGCCCTCCAGCCGCGCCGCCCGCTACGGACAGCCACCCCCGGCCGCGATCCACTCCCTGATCAGCGCGACCCCGTCCTCATCGACCACGGCGCTCCCCAGGGGCGGCATGCGGCTGGCCTCCAGCGTGGCGATGCGCAGCCACAGCGTGCTGCGCTCCGGCTCGCCAGCCGCGATGACGCGCGCGTCCTCGACGCCCAGGTCTCCCTCGGACGGGACCGTGTCGCATGCGCCCAGCTCCTCGGCCGTGGCGCGGAGATCCAGGTCACCGCGACCCAGCCCCTCCGGCCGATGACAGGCGCTGCAGTTCGTGTGCAGCCAGGCGCGGGCGCGCGCGTCCAGGCCGCCGTCCCCCGCCGGATCCTCGAGCGGCGCGATCTCGGGTAGCGCGCCCGTGAACAGGCCCATCTCCTCGAAGCGCGCCAGCTGGCGGCCGCGATCGAGCTGCGCCAGCTCGAGCCCCAGCGAGCGACCGGGGGCCTCGCCGTGGCACTGCAGGCACTCGGCGGAGGTGGGCAGCTCCCAGGTGTGACCGGTCAGCGCGACGGCGCCGCCGCCCTGCACCAGGCTGGCGTCCGTGCGCTCGGAATTCCACTGGTAGGTGTAGCCGGCCCAGGTCCCGTCCTCGTTGTGCACGAAGAGGCGGGTCTCCGTCAGCGCGCCCTCGAAGCGGAAGCTCTTCACCAGCACGGAGCGGGGCGGGAAGAGCAGGTCGCCATCCTCGGCGACCTCGATGAGCGCGTCGTCGGGCAGGGCGAAGAAGCGCTCCTTCTCGGCTCCGTCCGACCAGAAGGGGGCGATGACCTCATAAGGGATGAGCGCGGACCCGGGCTCGGCGCCGTCGAAGCAGCCGGTCTCGGAGAGCAGCTCGGGGAAGTCCGACGGCTCGGCCTCCGCGGTAGGGACCAGCTTGCGCAGCTTGCCGCGGAAGTCGAGGGCGTAGATCTCGCCCTCGGCGTCTTCTGCAAAACCCGAGGCAACATTGCCCGTACGCGCCACCGTCTCACGGACGGGCTCGCCGTCCGCGTCCCAGAACAGTCCCCAGACGTCATAGGTGTAGAAGTCGGTGAACAGGTAGACGCCGGTGAGCGCCGGGATGGCGGAGCCGCGGTAGACATAGCCGCCGACCACGGATTTCCCGACCTCGTGGTCGTACTCGATGACCGGATCGATGAGGCCGCCGCCCTCACAGGGCTCGTCCGCCTCGTAGCAGAGGGTGCCCTCCTTGTCGTCCCAGCCATAGTTGCCGCCGAGCTCGATGAGATCGACCTCCTCCATCTCGTCCTGGCCGACGTCGCCCGCCCAGAGATCGCCGGTCTCGCGGTCGAAGCTCATGCGCCAGACGTTGCGCAGCCCCCAGGCGTAGACCTCGGGCGCGCCGTCCACGCCGTCGGCGAAGGGGTTGTCGGCCGGGATGCCATAGGGGTCGCCGCTCTCGGGGTCGATGCGCAGGATCTTCCCGAGCAGCACGGTCGTGTCCTGGCCGGTCTCGTCCGGATCGCCCGCCGAGCCGCCGTCGCCGAAGCTCAGGTAGAGCCGGTCGTCGGGCCCCCAGAGGATGGCGCCCCCGTTGTGGTTGTTGTAGGGCTGGGCGATCTGGAGGAGGATCTCCTCGGAGTCCTCGCCGCCGACCACCGCGCTGTCGGGGCTGACGAAGCGCGAGACCGTGGACAGCAGCGGGTCTCCGTCCACGCCGTCGGCCGTGTACGAGAGGAAATACTCCCCGTTCGTGGCGAAGTCGGGGTGAAAGGCCATGCCGAGCAGGCCCGCCTCGTTGGGCCCGTCCTCGACGCGGTCGCCGATGTCCAGGAAGAGCTCGGGCTCGGAGACGTCGGTGTCGGCGGCGTCCCAGGTCCAGATCTCGCCGTCCTGCTCGACGACGTACCAGCGGCTGCCGTCGCCGGGGCGCTGCAGCGCCTGGACGCCGCGCTCGAACTCCAGGTTCGGGTAGGCCGTGACGAACTCGGCCGCCACCGCCGTTGCCGGAGGATCGGGCGCGAAGCAGGTCGTGTTCGTAGGGCGCACCGCCGGGGCCGGCGCCGTGTCGGCGGTCTCGGTCGGGTCGGCCTTGTCGGCGCTGCAGGCGAGGAGGAGGGCGGTCAGGGCGAGCATGAACAGACTTTAGCTCAACGCCGAAAGGCTGCCGCGTGCCCATCCGCGATCACCTGCGCCACCTGCGCGGGCGTGAGCAGGGTCGCCGCGCGCCGCAGCTCCTCGGGCGCGTCCACCGCCGAGAGCAGCGTGTTGTCCGTGCAGACCGTGGCGCGCACGCCGCGCTCCAGCCAGCGGGGGAGCGGGTGGGCCGACCAGTGAGGGAGGGCGCCCACGTGCCAGTTGGAGCTGAGGCAGGCCTCGACGGTGACCTGTCGCGCGACGAGGAGATCCACCAGGCGTGGATCCTCGAGCAGGGTGGTGCCGTGACCGACGCGGGTGGCGCCGAGGACCTCGACGGCGACCCGGATCTCCGCGGCGGGGCGCCCCTCACCCGCGTGAACCGTGCGTCCCAGGCCGAGATCGGCGGCCTGATGGAAGGGCTGGGCGTAGTCCTCGAGGCGCCAGCGATGCGCAGGCGCGGGGCCGCCGGCCAGGTCCAGGCCTACAACCCCTGGGCGATCGCGCGCGAGGGCGACGAGGCGGGAGAGCAGCGCGGGGTCCTCGCCGTAGAGCCCGCAGAGGATCAGGCCGGCGCGCCCGCCGATGCCGTCGAGGGCGGCGTCGATGGCCGCCTCGAGCCCGACGCCATGAAGCTGAGGCGCGAAGCGGATCTCCAGCGTGCTCACCCCCTCGGCGGCGGCGTCCTCGCAGATCTCCGCCGCGACACGGGCCACGGCCGCCGCGGACCGCAGCAGCGAGAGCGTAAACGCGAAGCGCCCCAGCGCCGCCTCGAGGCCCATGCCCGGGAAGAAGGCCAGGTCCGCCGGGACCGAGAGCCCCAGACGCCCGGCCAGCTCGCGCACGGTCTCCGCGCGCAGCGAGCCGTCCAGGTGCCGGTGCAGATCGACCAGCCCGCTCACAGATCCTCGTTGAGCACGCCGCGCCCGCCGGTGATGAACTCCCGAAGGTAGCGCAGCTCGCTCTTGCGGGCCTCGTCAGGCGTGCCTACGAAGGCGCACTTTCGTTGGTAGACCAGCGCCAGGCGGTTGGTCACGGTGAAGACCGTGTCCATGTCGTGGGTGACGACGATGCTGGTGACGCCCAGCTTCTCCTGCAACGAGAGGATGAGACCGTTGATGCGCCGCACGTTGATCGGGTCGAGGCCGGTCGTGGGCTCGTCGTAGAGGATCACCTCGGGCTGGATGGCGATGGCCCGCGCCAGCCCGACGCGCTTCTTCATGCCGCCGGAGAGCTCGGCCGGCTTGAGCTTCTGCACGCCGGGGAGGTCCACCATGGCCAGCACCTCCTCCACGCGGCTGTCCATCTCGGCGCTCGTCCCCCAGCCGTGCTCGATCAACGGGTACTTGATGTTCTCCTCGACCGTCATCGAGTCGAAGAGGGCCGCGCCCTGGAAGAGCATCGCCACCCGCCCGCGCAGCTTCAGGAGCTGCGCGTCGTTCATCGTCGAGACCTCCTCGCCAAAGGCCTGGATCTTGCCGGCGTCCACGTCCATCAGGCCGATCAGCAGCTTGAGCGCCACGCTCTTGCCCACGCCCGAGCCGCCGAAGATCGTCATCGTCTCGCCCGCGTGGATGTCCAGCGTCAGATCCTCGTAGACCTGCTTGGGGCCGAAGGCCTTCTGGACGCCCTGGAATCGGATGATCGGATCAACCATAGACGGCCAGGAAGATGCGGGTGAGCAGGAAGTCGCTGATCAGGATGGTGATCGAGGTGTAGACGACCGTGCGCGTGGTGGAGAGGCCCACGCCCTCGGTGCCGCCATAGGTCCGCATCCCCATCCAGCAGCCGATGATGGCGATGAAGTAGCCGAAGAAGAGGCTCTTCAACAACCCGTGGTTGAGATCGTAGGGGTCGATGGTGTCCATCATCTGGCTGACGGCGAAGCTCCAGGTGACCTCCACCTCGATCATCGTCACCACGGCGCCGCCGAAGCAGCCGACCAGGTCGGCGAGCATGGTGAGCAGCGGCATGGCGATCACCATGGCCATGACCCGCGGCACGACCAGCTTGCGCACGGGGTCGGCGCCCAGGGCGCGGATGGCGTCGATCTGCTCGGTGACGGCCATGCTGCCGATCTCAGCGGCATAGCCAGCGCCGACGCGACCGCCGACCAGCAGGGCGGTGAGCACGGGCCCCAGCTCGCGCACGATGCCGAGCGAGACCAGCTTGCCCGTGTACAGCGAGGCGCCGAAGGGCTCGAGGCCGATGGCGAACTGGCTGGCCATCACCATGCCCGTGAAGATGGCGGTCAACACCGTGATCGACCAGGAGTCCACGCCGCCCAGCGCCAGCTGGGTCACCAGCAGGCGCATCTCCAGCGGCGGGCGGAACATCTCCCGGAAGGTGCGCGCCGTCAGCACGGAGATCGAGCCGAGGCTGGCCAGGAAGGACTGGAAGCCGCTCACTCGGCGACCCGCGCCCGAAAGGCGGCGATCATGGCCTCGAAGCCGCTCAGCCCCGCGTCGAAGCGGTCCGGCGGGGCGATGTAGACCAGATCATAGGTGCAGACGTCCTTCTTCAGGATCAGCGCGCCGACGCGGATGGGGACGCCGTCCACGGCGCCGTCGAAGACGCGCAGCAGCGCCTCGCGACCGTCCACCGTCCGGACCTCCTCGCGCAGGGGATCGCCGGCCACCCCGCCCAGCAGCGAGTCGTGCAGGCGCGCGAGGGCGGCGTCGTCGAAGCGCTCCCCGCAATTGGAGTCGGCGTAGAGCGTGGCGCCCAGCGCGCGGTTGTGCCAGGCCTGATCGGCGCCTCCCGGCCGCACGCGGTCCCAGCCCTCCCCCGGATCACCGAGCGTATAGCTGCCCTCCAGCCGCGCGGCGCTGCGGCGAGCACCACAGCCCTGAATGAAGGCCAGAGACACCCCCAGGACCAGGACCAGGGCTCTCATGTCGCCGCGTCCGCGCCGGACGCTCCCTGGCTCTCCTCCTCGGTGATCTGCAGGAAGACCTCCTCCAGGTTCGCCCCGGAGCGCCCCTGCCGCATCTCAGCGACCGTGCCCAGCGCGACCAGCCGCCCGCGGTAGAGGATGCCGACGCGATCGCAGACCTCCTCGGCCACGTCCAGAGAGTGGGTGGAGAGGAAGACCGTCCGCCCCTCATCGGCCAGCCGCCGAAAGAGCGCCTTGATCCGGCGCGCGCCGTGCGGATCCAGGCCCACCATCGGCTCGTCTACGATCAGCGCCTTGGGATCGTGCAGCAGCGCGCTGGCCAGGACGAGGCGCTGCTTCATCCCGTGGCTGTAGGCCTCGATGAGCTCGTCCGCGCGATCGAGGAGCTGGTTCTCCTCGAGCAGGCCGTCCGCGCGACGCGCGATGGTCGCGGCGTCCATTCCGTAGATCCGGCCGATGAACTTGAGGAACTCGCGGGCCGTGAGCTTGTCGTAGAGATAGGGCCGGTCGGGGACATAGCCCACCCGCCGCTTGCTCTCGACCGGATCGGCCGCCAGATCGACGCCGTCGATCACGATGCGGCCCGCCGTGGGCGTCAGCACGCCCGCGAACATGCGGATGGTCGTCGTCTTCCCCGCGCCGTTGGGCCCGAGAAAGCCGAAGACCTCACCAGGACGGACGTGGAGATCCAGGCGATGAAGCGCCTGAAAGCTCCCGTAGCGCTTCTCGACTCCCAGGACGCGGATCATCGGGCCTCAGCTCTCGGGTAGCACGTTTGAGCGGAGCATACACCCCGCGCCGCGCCCACGCGAGCCGCGCCTTACTTCGCGCCACCCTCGGCGGGAGCCGCGCCCTCGGCCGGAGCCGCGCCCTCGGCCGGAGCCGCTGCTCCGCCGAAGTCCACGATGTACATGCGGCTGCCCGTGTCGCTGAGGATGGCGTAGCGGCCGGCCGCCACGGCGTCCGCGGCGATCATGTGGGTGACCCAGCCCTTACCCTTGAGCTCCGTGAGCTTCGTGGTGTCCAGGCCGGCGTCGACCTTCTCCACGTCGTCCGCGGACTTCATCGTCTTGGACTTGAAGCGCACGCCCACCCAGGAGGCGTCGGAGATGGTGGCGACCGTGCCGTCTCCCTTCTCCAGGTGCGGGAAGTTCACGGCGCCCGGAGCGGCGATCAGCGGGACCAGCTTCAGGTCCTTGACGTTGTCCTCGCCGGCGATGGCCAGGTGAGACCCCGCGGGCACATTGGGCACGGTGTTCGGGACCACCGACGGGTACCGGATCTTCTCGTACTTGTCCGTGACCTTGGGATCGGGGAAGAGCGGCTCCCAGTAGATGTCCGCCGACTTCCGCACCTCGGTGATGGTGTCGCCGGTCACGACGTAGACGCCCTCGCCCTTCGGCGCCCGCCAGGCCTTGATCTCGCGCGGCGCCTCGGCCGGCACGCCGCCCTCGACCTTCATGTCACCCTGGAGGATGATCGTGTCGTCGCTGGACCCGATCACGTAGCTGTGCTCGGGGCAGGTGTCGGGGATGGTGAACGTGCCGTCCGCGCCGCTGGTCACCTCGCGGCTCTGGCAGTTCACGTCGCCGCCGCTCTTGGCCTTGGCGATGAGGGGGACGTTGGCGCGCGGCGCTCCGGTCACGGGGTCCACCAGCTTGCCTTGGAAGGAGCCGTTGGACGCGCAGGCCGCAAGGAACGAGAGGCCGAGGAGCGCGGACAGCCGAAGAAGAGCAGAAGGGGCCTTTCTCGATTCCATGATCACCTCTTGGGAGTAGCAAAGATCCTACACCCGTTCGTTGATCCGGAGAAGCGTCGTCGCAGGGGAGATTCTTGTTGGGCAGGTCTCCCGACCCCTCCGATCAAGGGACTCCGACGTCTCTGAGCGAGGCCGCGAGGGCCGAGGCCCTCTCGGCGATCCACGCCCGAAAATCGGCTTCATAGGCTGCATCCTCCCGATCGGGGAAGAGCACGGATCGCGCGGCGACGACCAGCGATCCGAGACCATCCGGGCGAGCGCCGGCGAGCGCCTCGGCCGGCCCCGCTCCCTGCGCGCCGACCCCCGGGACGAGGAACCAGGCGTCGGGCATGGTGGCGCGCAGGGCCTGTTGCTCCGCGGCGGGCACCTGCGCGCCGACCACCGCGCCCAGGCTGGAGAGCCCCCGAGCGCCGCGCAGCTCGCGGCCCAGGCGGTGGACGGCCTCCGCCACCCGAGAGGCGGCGGTGGGCTCGCCATACCGTTGAAGATCGGCGCTGCCGGGGTTGGTGGTGCGCACCAGGACGAAGGCCCCGGCGCCGTGCGCGCGGCAGCGGTCCAGGAAGGGCAGGAGCGTGTCGAAGCCCATCCAAGGGTTGACCGTCAGCGCGTCCGCCCCCAGCGGGCCGTCCGGATCGAGGGCGCCGCTGGCGTAGGCCGCCGCCGTGCTGGCGATGTCGCCGCGCTTCCCATCGGCGATGACCAGCAGGCCCCGCGCCCGCGCCGCCGCCGTCGTGCTCTCCAGCGCCGCCCAGCCCGGCGCGCCGAGCTGCTCGTAGAAGGCGAGCTGCACCTTCACCGCCGCCACCAGCGCCGCCAGCGCGTCCAGCGCCCCGAGGTCGAAGTCGCGGATGGCCGACGCCGCGGCGACGCGACGCTCCGCCCCGCTGAGCCCCTCGAAGCGCGCCTTGAGGAACGCGGGGTAGCGGTCCAGGTGGGGGTCCAGGCCGACCGCGACCGGCGAGCCGACCGCCGTGACCGCCTCCGCGAGCCGCTCTCCGAAGGGGGTGATCATGGCTATCTCTCCTGGGCTTTGGCCCGCTTCTTCAGGGGGCCGTCCTTGGACGGCACGCCCTCTTCCGGCATGTCCGGCCGCCACCCGTAGGCGTCGTTGGTCACGCGCGTCACGTTGAAGACCGCCCCGAAGAAGCGGTCCTCCAGGTCCTTCTGCACCTTCTTCGGCAAGGACCGGTACAGGCGACGCCCTCCGCCGACGACGATCTCGCCGGCCAGCAGGCTCGCCCGATACACGATGCCGCGCTCCTGTTCCACGCCCGTCAGAGCCCCGCCGACAGCAGAAGGTTCTCTACCCAGAATATCGCCTCCGCGTCGCGATCGAAGCTCTCCGCGTAGCCGCGCAGATAGTCGGCCAGGATCGGGTCCTGCTTGAGCCAGTCGAGCACGGCAAGCACGCCCGGCGTGCCGAGCTCTCCCGCTGGCGCCGCCGAGGCCAGCAGCGCGATGGCGCGCTTCAGATCACGCCAGCGCTCGTGGCCGCCGCGGATGAGGAAGCGCCGGAATTCCGGCCAGCGCTCGGAGAGGATGATCCAGGCCCACTGGGCATCGGACAGCTCGCGACTCGCCTTCATCTCCGCCATGAACTCGGCGATCAGCACGATGCGGACGGCCAGGCGCTGCAGGAAGCGCGGCGAGCCCAGCGGCCGGTAGGAGACCGCCGTCCCCAGGCCCTGCAGCGCCACCGCGCCGAAGCTGCGCAGCAGCACGGCCTCCCCGTCGCCCAGATAGCGGCGCAACAGCACCGCGATGCGGCGGGAGTCCAGGTTCGGGACGGTCACCGTGAGATCCACGAGCTCATCGAGGTTCCGAGCGGCGCTCACGTCGGGGATCTCGCCCTCGCGCGCACGAATCGCCGCCAACGCCGCCTCGCGTCCGATGGCCAGCACCATCGTCACGTCCGCCCCGCTCTGCAGCAGCAGGCGCACGCCGTCGATGAAGAGGAAGCGCAGATGTGGGGCTAGATCATCTAGTCCGTCCACCAGCACGAGCAGCCTGCCGGGGTGGCCCGCCTTGACGCCCTCCACCAGCGACGCGAAGCCGGTGTGGACGCGGTCGATGGGGTCCAAGTGCCCCTCGGCCAGCAGGGACCCGAAGCCGGGCGCCATGCTCGTCCCGAAGTGCATCTTGCTCAGGTAGTTGGAGACGTCGCGCGCCCGCTCCAGGATGAAGGGCGTCGGCCGGCCCACGCTGCCGGCGATGTTGGAGAGCAGGCCCGCCAGGATATGCCCCTCCTTGGCGAAGGCCCAGGGGTCGTACCAGACAACGTTGGGGGCGAAGCCCGCCGCCCCCGACGTGCCCGCTCCCTCGCTGGCCAGCGCGGCCATCCGGCGCATGAAGTCCGTCTTTCCGCTGCCGGGGGCGCCGTGAACGGCGACGAGGGAGCCGCGCGCCATGCGCCCCAGCACGCGCAGGAAGGCCTTCGTGAGGCGGTCCTGGCCGAGCAGATCCTCTGACGCATAGTTCGAGCGCTGCCAGTTCGCGTCACCATACGGCATGGGCGCCTCCCGGGAAAGTGAGGTGGAGCTTCGCTCCTTCCTCGATAACCGGTCCTCGTGACGATCGACGCCCGCCGCGGCGCCCTTACATCAGCATCCGCATGCCGGGGAACAGCGAGCTCAGGATCGCCTCGCCGTGCAGCAGGTAGACCAGCGCGCCCAGCGCGAGGAAGGGGCCGAAGGGGAGCGCTGATCGCAGCCCCTTGCGCTGGAAGAGCAGCACCGTGATCCCCACCGCCGCGCCGGACATGGATCCAACCATGAGCACGATCGGCAGCGCGGGCAGCGCGCCCAGAAAGGCGCCGATCATCGCCAGCAGCTTCACGTCGCCGAGGCCCATCCCCTCTTCACGGCGCACCAACCAGTAGAGGAGCGCCACCGCCCCCAGCGTGCCGCCGCCCGCCAGCGCGCCGACGACGGACTGCTGCCAGCTCGGCACGCCGTCGTAGCCCAGCCAGCGCACCAGCAGCACCCCCGCGACGCCCACGGGCACGGCGTAGATGCTGAATTCGTCCGGCACGATGTAGTGGCGGATGTCGATGTAGGTCTGGGCGATGAGCATGGCGGCGAAGACCAGGTAGAAGACGAAGCCCGCCAGGTGCCCCAGGTCCAGGTCCTCGGGCCCCCCGATCACGCGACGGTAGATGAGCCAGGCCACCAGGCCGGTGAGCAGCTCGATGGCGGGGTAAAGCGCCGAGATCCCCGTCCCACAGTCGCGGCAGCGCCCGCGCAGGAGCAGCCAGGAGAGGATGGGCACGTTGTCGCGCGGCCGGATGGCGTGCCCGCAGGAGGGGCAGGCGCTCGGCGGCCAGACCACCGAACGATCCTCGGGGATGCGCGCGATGCAGACGTTGAGGAAGCTCCCGACGCACAGCCCGAAGACCAGCGCGAAGACGCCGAACACCTCGTAGAAGAGCTCCGGCGTCACGCGACCTCCCTGAGCGTCTCGATGACCGCGTCCACGTCGTCGGAGCCCAGACCCGGATGGCAGGGCAGGGCCAGGAGCTCCTGACCCCAGCGCACCGCCTCCGGCGTGCGAGAGGGATCGACCTCGTAGGGCGCCAGCGCCGGCTGCTCGGTGAGGGCGCGCGGGTAGTAGACGGCGGTCTCGATCCCGCGGGCGGCGAGGGCGCTGGCGAGCACGTCGCGGCGCGCGTGGCGGATGGCGTAGACCGAGACGGGGCTGCCCGGGTCGCGGGGCACGTTGAGCCCGCCGAGGGCCGCGTCATAGCGCGCTGCGACCCACCGCCGCTGGGCAAGCCGGGCAGAGAGACCAGGAAGCTGGCCCAGGATGGCCGCCGCCTGAATCGCGTCCAGCCGGCTGTTCGTGCCCACGTGCCCGGCGACTGCCACGTGCAGGTGCAGCTCCGTCATGCCGTGGCTCCCCAGGGAGCGCACGCGGCGCGCCAGCTCCGGGTCATCCGTCAGCGCCATCCCGCCGTCGCCGACGCCCCCGAGCACCTTGGTCGGGTAGAAGCTGAGCGCGCGGATCTCACCGCGCCCGACGGGCGGATCGGACCCGATCGCCTGCGCGGCGTCGTCCAGCACGGGCACACCCAGCGCAGGGTGCGGCGCGGCGTCCCCGAAGAGATGGACCGCGATGACCGCCCGCGTCCGCGGCGTCAGCGCCGCCCGCGCCGCGTCGGGGTCCAGGAGCGGCCGATCGGCCAGCACGTCCACCACGACCGGTCGCGCGCCCACCCTCGTCACCGCGCCCGCCGTGGAGAAGAAGCTGATCGCGGGCACGATCACCTCGTCCCCGGGCCCCACGCCGAGCGCCTCCAGAGACAGGACCAGCGCGTCGGTGCCGCTGTTCACGCCCACCCCGTGGCGCACGCCCATCAGCGCGGCGACGGCGCGCTCGGCCTCCTCCAGCACGGGCCCGCCCACATAGCGACCGCTGCGCAGCACCGCGAGCACGCGCGCCTCGACCGCGTCCGCCTGCTCTGCCATCTGCGCCTGGAGATCGTTCATCCGAACGCGTCGGGTCACTTGAGATCGCGCCTCTGAAACACGGCCATGGCCACCCCTAACACCGCCCCGGTGTAGAGCAGGCCATAGGCGACGGCCGACCATACCCGGTCCCAGGGGATGGGTCTCTCATGAACCGCGATCGCGCGCAGGTTGAAGATCTCGAAGTTCGGGAGCGCCCAGTACAGGACGGTCGCCACCTGCCGAACGGTGGGTGACTCGGCCTGGCTGCCGAAGAGGCGGATATCGTCCGCCAGGTGCCCCACCGCGAAGATGCCCAGGGTGAACGCGGCGGCCGTCATCGGCGCCGAGTAGGTCGAGAAGAGGGTCGCCCAGGCGCAGAGCAGGGCGAGCTCCAGGAGCAGCGTCCCCATCGAGACGAAGACCACCGTGGGCGGGAAGCCCTGCTGCGCCACCATCAGACCGCAGTAGACGACCAGCAGGATGGCGATCTCCACCACGATGGTCATCATCAGGCCGAGGTACTTGCCCAGCACGAACATCGACCGCGGGATGGGCTTGGAGAGCACCGTGTAGACGGTCTTGCGCTCGATCTCCTTCCAGACCAGGGACACGCCCAGGAACATGGCGATGATCGACCCGAACAGGTCGATGGCCCCCTGCGCGACGCTGCGCACGACCTTGTCCTGGTCGCCGATCGTGATCTCCTCGAGCGCGAGCGAGAGCAGGATGACGCCCACCGCGAAGAAGAGGATCGAGTACAGCACGCGGTCGCGCACCGCCTCGCGGAAGGTGTTCGAGGCCAGCGCCCAGAGCCGCATCATGAGAGCACCCCGAGCCGCTTCTCGTCCACCGGCCGAGCCCGCTCGACCTCGGTGAGCAGGATGTTCTCCAGGGTCTCGCGCACCGGCGTCACCTGAATCACCCGCCCGCCCGCCGCCCGCACCGCGTCCAGGAGCGCGTCCACCCGCTCGGGCGGACAGCGTCCTACCCGCAGCCCCGGCTCCGCCGACGGCCGCGGATCCGGCATGGCCACCGCCTCGGCGCCCGCCACCACCAGCTCCACGTAGCGCACACGATCGCCGATGAGCGCGCGCACGGGCCCGGTCCCGCGCAGCTCGCCGCGCACCACGATGGCGACGCGATCACAGAGGACCTCCACATCCGAAAGAATGTGGCTGGAGAAGAAGACGGTGCGCCCGGCCCGCCGCTCCTCCAGGATCAGGTCGCGCACCATCGCCCGCCCCACCGGGTCGAGCCCGCTCATCGGCTCGTCGAGCACGATGAGCTGCGGATCATGGATCAGCGCCTGACAGAGGCCCACCCGCTGCAGCATGCCCTTCGAGTACTTGCGCAGCGGCACATCCGCGAAGCGGGTCAGGTCCACCCGCTCCAGCAGCTTCGGGATGCGCTCGTCGCGCGCACGCCGCGGCACGTCGTAGAGCTGCCCGTAGAAGTGCAGCAGCTCGTTGGCGCTCAGGTGCTCGTAGAAGTACGGCCTCTCCGGCAGAAAACCGACGCTCCGACGGGACTCCGGGTCATCCGTGGACCGGCCGGAGATCCAGCTCTGACCGCTCGTCGCCTGCTGGAGGCCCATCAGGATCTTGATGGTCGTCGTCTTCCCCGCCCCGTTCGGGCCGATGAAGCCGAAGATCTCGCCCTGCGGCACCTCGAGGTCCAGGCCCTCCAGCCCGAGCACGGACCTCATCCAGAAACCGACGCGGTAGACCTTGCGGAGCTTCTCTGTACGGATGGCCGGTGTCATGCGGGCAGGAGTCTACCTCGTTTGTACCTTGCGCCCTATGCGCTCCATCCAATCCGCCGCCTTGTCCGCCGGGTAGGCTCCCGCGCTCTTCCAGTTGCAGCGGGTGCAAAGGGGGCCGCTGTCCTCGAAGCGACCCTCGACGTGGGCCCGCCGCCAGCGGTTGAGCGTCTCCCCGTTCCAGATCTGCGCCAGGGGCTGCTCGCGGAGATTGCCCAGCCGGTTCTCCAGGTGCTCGTCCAGGCAGCAGGTCGTGACCTCGCCGCCGACGTGCACCATCGGCGTGTTCCACAGGCCAGCGCAGGGGGGACGACCGGACATACGTTCAGTATACCCCTGCCGCTCAGGGCCCCGCGGGGAGATCCCCTGCGTCGGCGAGCGTGCGGTGGACGACCTCGGCGATCGCGGCGTGGCCGAGCGGGCTCGGGTGGATGTGATCGGTGAACCAGTCCGGGGTCCAGGTGGAGGGCACATTGACGAGGCGCTCCAGGTCGATGAGCGACATCCCCACGGCGGCGGCGGACTGGCGGATGGCCTCGTTGCAGATGAGCTGCGCCGCGCGCGTGGTGCGGATGACCTCGGCTTTGGCCGGGTCCAAGCCGGGACCGGGCTCGCCGGGCACCAGATAGGTCAGCACATAGTCGTGTCCGCCGCTCTCCTGGACGGCCTTGTGGAAGGCGCGCAGCTCGCCGGTGTACCACTGAAGGCTGGCGCGCTCGACCTGCACCTCGGGCGGCGTCGAGAAGGCCAGGTTCCAGGCCCAGCTCGCCACGCGGACCAGGCGCGGCCGGCTGTCCTCGGCCGCCCGCGGCGTCGGGTTGTTCTCATAAGCGTTCATGTCGGCGGAGAACGGGTTCACCCCGGTCTCCGGCCAGGTGAGGAAGTCGTTGTGCCCGACCATCAGCAGCACCACGCTGCGCAGGTCGGGCTCGGCCGGCTTCAGGCGCGGGATGCCCAGCTCGACCACCGTGGCCAGGCCCGCCCCCGGACGCGCCATCGAGGCCAGCGCCGGCGGCGGATCCATGAACCCGAGCCTGCCCTGGAGCTGCCGCGGCCAGTCCTCGCCCTGCTGCACGCCGTAGCCGTAGGTCACCGAGTCGCCGAACGCCGTGATCAGCAGCCGCGCGTCACCCACCACCAGCGTCTCGTTCCGAAGATGGACGGCGACCTTCGGGTAGAGCGAGAGCCCCACCTCGAGGAGGAGCAGAAAGAGGCCGAAGAGGACGCCGCTGTAGAGCAGCCGGCGACCGAGCGGGATGGGAGCGCTCACGGGGGAACCTCGCGTCCGACACGTTTATCTGGCTGGCGCGCGGCAGGCTCTCTGCTGGCCGGCGCGCAGGGGGCCCGTCATGGCGCGGCAGGCGGCGCGTCGTAGCGCACCCAGGCCCCGTCGATCAGGCGCTCGTGCGGGTAGAAGCGCGCCTTGTAGGCGATGTGCGGCGAGCGCTCGGCGTAGAGCCCCAGGTAGTGGTAGCGCCCTCCGTTCTTCACCAGCCAGGCGCACTCGTAGAGCACCGAGTAGGTGCCGAGCGACCGATCCGCGTGATCGGGGTCGAAATAAAAGTACACGCTCGACATGTCGCGGGCGCCCACGTCGAGGATTCCTAATCCTATTAGTTTATCATCCAGCAGGTAGCGCATCTCCAGCGTGCGCGTGCAGGATCGCAAGAACCAGGAGGTGTAGCCGCGCGCGCTCATGGCGCGCCCCTCGCGCGAGAGCCCGCGCTCCAGCTTGTGGCGGTTCATCAAGCGCAGCTTCTCGTCGGAGAAGGAGGCGGCGGCCACCTCGACCCGGATGTCCTGGTTCTTCCGCCAGACCCGCCGCTGCGAGCGGGTGTGGCTCAGCTCGGCGGCGACGAGGCGCACCGGCTCACAGGCGCGACAGGTGGGGCAGGAGGGCCGGTAGAGCAGCGTGCCCGTGCGGCGATCGCCCAGGGCCAGCGCGTCGTCGAACTGCTGCGGCGAGAGCGGGCCGAGGGGCTGACGCAGGGGCAGGCGGGCGATCTCGCCGTCCAGGTACGGACAGGGCTCGGGCTCGTCGTGCACCACGAGATCGCGGACGATGGGTGTGACCGCCTTGCCCATGGCAGGATTCTAGCAGGTATCGAGGCCCACGGCCCCCCCGCCGCGCACGTTATGAGGTCGGGAGCGGCGGAGGCGGGCGTGGGGGTGCGTACGGAGACATACGAGGCGGTCGGGCTCGTGCTGCTGGATCGACCCGAGAAGGCGCATGCCTATGACCGCGCGCACCTCGACCAGCTCGAGGCGGCCTTCCAGGAGCTCGCGGGGCGGGTCCGCGTCATCGTGCTCGGCTCCACGGGCAGCCGTGCCTTCTGCGCGGGGGCGGATCTCGAGGCCATGCGCGAGGTCGATCCGCTCGACGCCCTCGACCTGCGCAGCCAGCGCGTGTTCACGCAGATCGCCCGCCTCCCCGTGGTCACCATCGCCGCCGTCCAGGGCCCCGCCGTCGCCGGGGGCATGGAGCTGACCCTGGCTTGCGATCTGCGGATCGTCGGCCCGAAGGCGCGCTTCTCGCTGCCGGAGACCGCGCTGGGCATCATCCCCTCGGCGGGAGGCTGCGCGCGGCTGCCCCACCTGCTCGGCGCCTCGGTGGCCAAGCAGATCATCCTCGCCGGCCGCTCGCTGGACGCCGCCGCCGCCGTCTCCCTCGGCCTCGCGCTGCGGCAGGCGGAGAGCCCGCTCGAGGACGCGCTCAGCCTGGGCGCGGAGATCGCCCGCCGCGATCCGCTGGCCCTGCGGCTGGCCAAGCAGATCCTCGACCGGGGAGAGGACCCGGGCAGCCTGGACGCCGAGCGCGTCAGCGAGGCCCTGCTCTATGGGCGCAAGCGGGCGAAGGCCCCCGAGGCCGCACGCTGACCGAACGCTGGGACGGATCCCGCGCTATGCTGATGTGCCGGAGCACGACATGTTGACCACCCGCCCCCGCATCCTCTCCGTCGGCACCGCGCTGCCGCCGCAGAAGTACACGCAGGAGGAGGTGCTGAACCTCCTTCAGTCGAAGAACCCGGCGGTCCGCGAGATCTTCCTGGCGGCGCACATCAAGACCCGCCACCTCTACCTGCCCGCGCCGGTGCAGGGCGGGCGCCCGCACGAGACCCAGACGCAGCTCCTGGCGAAGATGCGCTGCGGCGCGCTGGAGATCGCTCCCCAGGCCATCGAGCGCTGCCTGGCGCCGCTCGGCCTGACCACGGCCGACATCGACTGCATCACCTGCGTGACCAGCTCGGGCTTCATGCTGCCTGGGCTCACGGCGATGTTCATCAAGCACCTGGGCTTCCGGGTCAACTGCCACCGCTTCGACATCGTCGGCATGGGCTGCAACGCGGGCCTGAACTCCCTGAACCCGGTGGCGAGCTGGGCGGCGGCCAACCCGGGCAAGAACGCGCTGATGGTCTGCTGTGAGATCAACAGCGCCCTGTACATCGACGAGGACACCGTCGCGAACGGCGTGGTCAACAGCCTGTTCGGCGACGGCTGCGCCGCCATCCTGGTGCGCGCCGACGCGGGCGACGAGAACCGCTTCTCTCCCCAGGTGCTGGGCTTCTACAGCCACATCATCCCCGACACCTGGGCGGCGATGCACTACGGCTACAGCGAGAAGCACGGGAAGTTCTTCTTCACCCTGGACAAGGACGTGCCCTACGTGCTCGGCACGCACGCCGCCACGCCGGTCAAGGGCCTCCTGGACAGCTTCGGGCTGAAGACCCGCCACATCAACCACTGGTTGATCCACTCCGGCGGCAAGAAGGTCATCGACGCCATCAAGTACACCGTCGGCATCACCGAGCACGACGTGCGGCACACCGCGGGCGTCCTGCGGGACTGCGGCAACCTGTCCAGCGGCAGCTTCCTCTTCAGCTTCGAGCGGCTGATGAAAGAGGGGGTGGTCCGCCGCGGGGACTACGGCGTGATGATGACCATGGGACCGGGATCCACTATCGAGACCGCGCTGATCCGCTGGTAGCGCGAAGGAGCTGGGAATGCGTTCGTTCGAGACCCTGCGGTACGAGGAGTCCGGCGTGGTCGCGCGGGTGTGGCTGCTCCGCCCCCGCATGAACATGCAGATGATCAACGAGCTCACGGCGGTCTGTGACCACCTCGAGGACAAGAGCGAGTGCAAGGTCGTCGTCTTCCGCGGCGGCACGGGCGACTTCTGCGCCGGCATCGACTTCGAGGACTTCAAGCCCGACGCGCCGCTGGACATCCACGGCTTCAACCGCTGGGAGAAGCTGGTCGTGCGCCTGGAGCGCCTGGACAAGATCACCGTCGTCGCGCTCGAGGGCGCGGTGGTCGGCGGCGGCTTCCAGCTCGCCCTGGTCGCGGACGCCCGGGTGGCCAGCCGCACGGCGACGTTTCAGTGCAACGAGGTTCAGCTCGGCTTCCTCCCCGGCATGGCGACCTTCCGGCTGGCCAAGGTGGTCGGGCTCGGGCGCGCCAAGCAGCTCATCCTGCGCTCCAAGGTGATCTCGGCCGAGGAGGCCCAGCAGCTCGGGATCGTGGACGACGTGGCCGACGACGTCGAGCAGGGGGTGGCGCAGGCCATCGCCGACTTCGGCGCCCTGCACACGGTGACGGTGAAGCTGGCGCGGCGCCTGCTCAACGAGAGCTTCGCCACCGACTACGAAGACGCCATCGGCAACTTCCTCGCCGCGCAGCACGTCTCGATCAGCCAGACCGCCTTCCTGGACACGCTGAAGAGACACCGCGCCGAGCGCAAAAACTAGATGAGCACGCAGATCAAGCCCTTCCCCGTCGACGCCGAGGTCATGGGCCGCATCCGGCCGATGCAGAACGTCGACGCGGCGCGGGTGGCGGAGCTGCACCAGGCGGCCATGGGCAACAGCCTGTGGGCGAAGCTGGGACACCGCTTCCTGACAGAGCTGTACAAGGGCCTCATCGACAATCCACGCTTCCTGGGCTTCGTCTACATGGAGGACGGCCAGATCGGCGGCTTCATCGCCGGCTCTACGGACGCCGAGCTCATGATGAAGGAGCTCTTCCGGAGCCGCTGGATCGTGCTCGGGCTGGCCAGCCTGCCGAACGCGCTCAAACCAGGAGTTGTAAAACACCTCATCCACACCGCGCGCTACTTTGACGCCAGCGGCGCTGACGTGCGCGCGGAGAGCCTGTTCTGCTCCTTCGTCCCCGACCTGCGCGGCAAGCGCGTCAGCGGCCACATCAACAAGGTGCTCTTCGACGACATGCTCTCCCGCGGGATCGCCAAGGTGAAGATCACCACCGAGGTCGACAACGAGGGCGCCAACCGCCAGCTGCAGAGCTGGGGCTTCGAGAGCCGCGGGACCTTCCGCTTCTACGGGAAGGAGATGGTCACCTATGTGCTGGACCTGGAGCGCTGCCCGCGGGTCGAGCCGGTGATGCGGCATCCGGCGGTCTAAGCGCCGGCCGCTCAGAGGGTCTCGGGCTCCGCGTCCGCCACCATCCGCCCGTGCAGATCCCGGAGCAGCGCCTCCACCTCGCCGCGCTCGCGATGGTCGGGCAGCAGGGCCAGCCGCGTGGCCGCCTCGTCCGCCGCGGAGAGGAGCCGGCCGCGATCGGCGCGCAGCCGCGCCTCCGCCTCGTCCAGGAGCCGGGAGGAGGAGCCGGTGGAGCCCGCCCGCGCCGCCTGGATGCGCGCGATGCGGACGTCCAGGCGGGTCAACGCCGCGGTCAGCTCCCCCACCAGGACCTGGGCCGGATCGCCCGGCCCCAGGGCCTGCTCGAGGCGCATGAGCGGGCTGGAGGTCGGCTTCGCGCCGAGGAAGAAGGGCCAGAAGAGCACGGCCAGGGCGCGCTCCCGGCCGTCCAGCGACCGCGCCACCATCAGCCCTGCGGCCAGCCAGACCGCCAGCAGCAGCAGGGCCTTCACAGCAGCACCGTGTCGATCAGGCGCAGGATCTCGGCGAGCCCGTTGCTCTCCAGCGCGCGCAGGAAGATCAGCTCATCGGAGGGCGAGCCGATCACCGGCCGCAGAAGCCAGGTCATCTGCATCCCAGCCACGCCGAAGAGCCCCGCCCAGGGGATCACCGCCGTGATCGGCAGGGCGCGCAGCAGCCGGCTCGCGCCGACCAGCCCACCCAGCGCCGCCACCGCCGCGAAGGCCGCCACGGCGCGACGGTAGACATACCAGTCCGAGGTGTAGAAGGTGTTGGCCGTCAGCCAGACCACCACCGCCAGCGGCACCAGCGCCGCCATCGTCGTCGCGGCGGTCGCCAGGCTCTGCAGCAGCAGGGCCGAGACCTGGGCCGCGCGCAGGCGCCGCCCGGCGAGCGCCGAGCAGAGCTGAAGCGCGGGCAGGCCGACGCTGGCCGCGCCGAGCAGCACGACGGGGAGCTTGATGGCGCTGATCAGCGCCTGCGCGCCGCCGCCGGGCAGCCCGATGGCCAGCCCGAACAGGGCGCCTGAGCCCACCGCGACGGCGAGGAGCTGCGGCACCAGCGCGTCCACCTCGCGATCCTCCAGGATCTGATTCGTGATCGCCGCGCCGTCGCGCAGAAGGCGCGCGGGCAGGAAGTCGACCACCGGGGGGCTCAGCTCCTCGGGCGTAGAGAGCACGTCAGCGGCCGCGGGAGAGAGAGATGCAGACATGGGGACCTCCAGAGCGCGGGCGATCAGGCGCTGAGATGGATGACGAGGATGGCGGTGGTCCAGAGGACGACGGCGTAGTGGGCGAGGCGCACGAGCGGGCCCGGCACCTCGAGGCCCACGTTGGCCCCCGCGCGGACGGCGTTGCGCGCGCCGAGGAAGAGGCCGACGGACACGACCAGGAAGGCCAGGAAGAGGATGGCGACCAGCGGCATGTCCTGCGAGCGCTCGAGGCCCACCGGCCCGGACAGCGCGTAGAGCAGGAAGATCGGCGCAGACGCCCCCAGCCAGGCGCCCAGCGCCCCCGGGCCAGCCGCCGCCGCCGCCGCCATGCGCACCGGCGAGACCGTCTTGCCGCGCATCGTCGCCCACAGGTAGAGCGGCGGGAAGCAGAGGAGCTGCGCCAGCGGCACGCTGACCAGGAAGGCCGGCACCACCTGGAGCGGCGCGCCGTCGCCGCCCATGCCGACGACCTCCGCGCTCTGAATGGCCCAGGCCAGCGCGCCGGCGAACAGGCCCACGCCCGCCATGCCTGCGGCGAGGGTCGCCGCGGGCTCGAGCGGGTGCTCGCCCCGGGGCGCGTCCGGGGCGGTGAGGAAGCGCACGAAGGGCGCGAGGACAGGGGACGAGACCAGAGAAGCGCTCAAGCTCCACCTCCGCCAGCGCATGTTGCAAGCGCCGTGCCAGGCTTTGCTGGCGGAGTCTCGGGTCCTGTCTATGATTCGTGGAGCGTGCGCAACGATTCGCAGGCGACGCGATCAGCGCTCGTCGCGGCGCCACACGATCGCGACGGTCACCCCAAGAAACACGAGGCCAAACGCCAGGAGCGCGCCACAGAGCGTCGGCAGGGAGAGCCCCATCTCCTCCACCCCGGCCGGCTTCAGCCCGAGCTCGTACAGCGGGCCGGTGATCGCCCGCCGCTCCAGCTCGCCCGCCACGCGCGTAGGCACCGCCAGGTACTCGCCGCACTTGATCGCCGCCTCAAACGCGTAGCGTTGCTGCGTGGCCCAGGTCAGCGCCCGCGCCAGCGGCTGCATGTCGCGCAGGGCGACGATGAGGCCGGAGAAGGCGATCTGCGGGATGAGCAGCAGAGGCAGGGTGCCCACCGCGGCCTCCGAGCTGCGGAAGAGGGAGCTGACCAGCATCCCCAGGCAAAGCCCCGTCCAGCCGGTGAGCACGGTCACGCCGGCCAGCTTCGCCAGAGAGAACTCGTAGGCCCCGAGGTCCAAGGCCAGGAAGACCAGCCCGGCCAGCAGCGCGCACTGCAGGGCGCAGATCACGCTGAGCACGACCAGCTTGCTGCCCAGGTACGGCAGGACGCCCACCCCGACCCGCCGCTCGCGCCGCCAGATCGCCCGATCGCTGATCAGCTCGCGCACGGCGCCGGACATGCCGAACCACAGCGCGCTGAGCACGAGCGTGAACGCGAACGGCGGCGTCGGCCCCGGGAAGACCACCCCCTGCACCAGCGCGAGCAGCGGCGCCTGCAGCCCGAGGACGGCGAGCCCCGTGCGATCGCGCAGCTTCACCTTCAGGTAACGCTCGGTGAGCGGGGCGAGCTGGCGGGCGCCGGAGGGGGGGCGCCGCGGCGCCTCCGTCTCGCCCCCGCGCCGCGCCGTGCCCAGGCCGAGCAGGTGCTCGCGGGTGGCGACGTACTTGCGCGCCTCCGCGGAGGCCCGCCAGCGCTGCCCCCAGGCCTCCGGACGCTGGTCGCCGAGGCGGTCGAAGAGGGCGTCTGGGGTCGGCACGCCGAACCAGGCGCAGGCCTCGGACGGCGGCCCGAACCAGGCCAGATGGCCGCCCGGGGCCAGCACCAGCAGGTGGTCCACCTGGGCCATGACCTGCGGCGTGAGGTCGTGCGTGACGACGAAGACGATGCGCCCACGGTCGGCGAGCTGGCGCACCAGGCGGATGATGTCCTGGGCCGCGCGCGGGTCGAGACCGCTGGTCGGCTCGTCCAGGAAGAGCACACGGGTGGACTGGCTCACCAGCTCCTGGCCCAGGTTCACCCGCTTGCGCTGACCGCCGGAGATGCCGCGCCGCAGCGCGTCGCCCACCCGGCTGCCGCGGATGTGGGCGATGTCCAGCTCGCCCAGGACGCGGTCCAGCTCCTGCTCCACCTCGCGCGCCGAGACGTCGGGGGCGAGGCGCAGGCGCGCGGCGTAGCGCAGGCTCTCCTCCACGGTCAGATCCGGGTGGACCAGATCATCCTGCGGCACCATTCCAACCAGGAGTGGATCGGCGACGAGCTGCGGGTGGAAGTCCTCCCCGTCCAGCATCACCTCGCCCTCGTCGGCCGGCGCGCCGCCGTTGATGGCGTTGAGCAGCGTGGTCTTGCCGCTGCCCGAGGGGCCGACCAGGGCGATGACCTCGCCGGAGAACACGGTGAAGCTCACGTCCGAGAGCAGATCGAGCTCGCCGATGCTGCGCTTCAGGCCGCGCACGGAGAGGGCGGAGAAGCTGCGGGTGCCGGTGGCGCGCAGCTCGTCGCCGCTGATGCGCAGGGTGTAGGGGCCGATGCGCAGGCGGTCGTCCGCGGAGAGCGGGGCCGAGGACACCGCCGCGCCGTTCACCACCGTCGGTCGTCCGCTCTTCAGGTCGGCGACCCGCCAGCGACCGCCCACCTTGACCAGCTCGGCGTGGCGTTGGGCGACCAGCGGATCGGGGAGGACGACATCGCAGCCGGGCGTGCGCCCGATGACCATGCGCGAGCCGCGCAGCGGGAAGCGGAGCTGACCGGAGGCGTGGCGCGGATCGTGCTTCTGCAGCAGCGCGCTGACCAGCGTGGGATCGACGCCCAGCTCCTTCGCGACGCGGCTCAGGCGGGTCTGCTGCTCGGGCTCGATGCCGCCCTCGCTCACCGAGATGGCGAAGAGGGCGTCCAGCAGCAGCAGCGCGGCGCTGGGGCCGTGGCGGCGGGAGAAGTCGGGCAGCGCCAGCGCCGAGCGCTCCTCCTCCCGCAACATCTCGGCGGGCCCCGCGCCAAAGCGCGCCTCGAAGGATCGCAGCTCCTCTTCGGTGACCTCCGCGCGCAGGGTCGGGGACAGCGCGACGTCCAGCAGCTTCTGCAGCGGCGCCTCGTCGATGCCCGTCCGCGCCCGCACCGCTCCCACGAGCGCCCTGCGCTCTCGCGCCCCCAGATCGGGGCGCGGCAGCGCGCGAGCCGCGAGCCGCAGGAAGTCGATCGCGAAGCTCATCTCGTCAGGCGAGGTGCTCGGACCGAGGACCTCCCGAAACCGGCTCTCGAGTCGCGTCGCGGCCACGGTGCCTCAGATCAGCGGTAGGTCGTGGCGACGGCGACGCCGGAGCGCTTCGTCAGATCCGTCTGCGAGGACATGAACACCGCGATGTAGTAGGTGTTGGTCGAAGGCGGCTGGAAGAGCAGCTCGGGCTCACGGTTGGTGGTCTTGTCCCGTCCGATCTCCTTGCCCGCGGCGTCGTACAGGACGAGATCGACGTTGTTCGCCGACTTGTCTCCACATGCCTGGAAGCGGTACTCCGTCCCGGCGTAGAGGGTCAGCATGTAGACCCGGTACTCCTTCCACTTGAGCAGGGCCTTGGTCGCCGAGCGCACGGCCCAGCGGTCGGCGTAGCCGTCCCAGATCTTGGTGCGGATACAGGTCTCGGCGTCCTTCTCGTCAGCGAGCGCGGCGGGCACGGTGGCCCCCAGCACGAGCGAGAGCGCCAGCAGCGAGAGCAGGAGCGCGCGCATCAGCCCTCCAGCTTCGAGAGCAGGGCGTTGGTCGCCTCGTGGATCGCCGCGACGTCCTCCTGAGCGAGCGTCTCCTTGGCCGTGATCGCCTCGAGCTTGTTCAGCGTGGCCTGAAGCTCGGCGTTGATCGCCGCGGGCGCGACGGCCTTGCCTGGGCCGTAGAGGTAGTCCTTGAAGTAGGCCACCACGGCGGGCTGACGGAGCAGCGAGGTCGCCACGTCGTAGCGCCCCTCCGCCTGGATGGCGCCGCTCACCAGCCAGGCGCCCTCCAGCCAGGCGCCGGCGCGCAGGAGCGGCAGCGCGCGGTCACCCACGGCGTACTCCACCTCGGGCACCATGACGTTGGCCAGCTCGTCCATCTCGCGCACGAGCTCGTCGCGGCCCGTCGCGTCGTTGCCGATTCGAGCGGACAGATCGTCCAGCGTGGTGAGGATCTTGTCCTTGGCGCCGAGCTTCGTCAGCCCGGTCTTGAGCAGCGCGAGCTGCGCGATGAGCTTCTCCTTCGGCGCGTCCTTGGCCCCCAGCACGACGTGCGCCAGCACGACGCCCGTGCGCACCGCGACCTCGTCGCTGTCCGCGACGTCTACCTTGAAGTCGCGCCCCTCGGCCATCTTCATGAGCGAGCTGGACAGCCCCGCGTTGGCCAGCGCCCGCTGCGTCTCCGCGGGCGAGGGCACCAGGGCGTCCATGCTCGCGCCGGCCTGCATGTCCGACAGGCTCAGGGGCGCGACCGGCGCCTCCTCAGGCGCGGCCTCCGGGCTCGCTTCGGGCGCGGATTTCTCCGGCTCGCCCGCGCAGGCGACCAGAAGCAGGGGGACGAACCAGGGACGGGGCATGACTGCTCCAGGGTGGGGGGCCGAGAACGTCTCCATCATCCCATGGCGCGGCGGCCGCGCAAAGGGGGGAGCTGAGGAGCTTCCGTCAACGACGCGCGCCCGAGACGACCAGACCCGCGCCGTCCGACTGCACGCGCACGTCGGCCAGCCCTACGTCTACCGCGAGCCTGGCCAGAGATTGTGGCGTTCGACGTACCTGCGGCCAGTCCAGCACGCCCTCCCAGAGGGCCTGGTCCTGGCCAGGCGTGAAGCCGGTGAGCACGAAGCTCCCGCCAGGCTGAAGCCGATCCCGACCCCAGGCGAGCAGCTCGGCCAGGACGCGCTCGGGGAGGTACTCGGTGATCCCGTCCAGCACGAGCACGTCCTGGAGCTCGTGGTGAACGCGCGACTGGCCCATCACCAGGGCTCCGAGGTCCTCCTGGACGCGGCGCAGGTCCACCGCCAGGGGCAGGCCGCCGGGGCCGGTCCCGACGAGGCTCAGCAGATCCCGACTCTCCTCGAGACAGGTCAGGCGCACCCCGCCCTTGAAGCCGTGCAGGGCGGCGCCGTAGCGCTCCGGCAACCCCGCCAGCGCGCCGTTGATCATCAGGACCCGCACCGGACGCCCCGGCCCAGGCGCGTCCGGTCGGCCTGCGCCCCTGCGCACCGCCGCTTCCGTCGCTGCCGCCGTCACCGCCGCCGCGACGTCGGCGCGCCAGCCCAGCGCCGAGGCCGTGGGCAGGGCCAGGAGGGCCGCGTCCAGGGCCTGCCCCAGCGCCCCCTCTCCCGAGGGGACGGCGCGGACCAGATGCGAGAGCAGCGCCGTGCGAGCTCCACTTTTCCCGCGCGAATCCCAGGCCAGCACCACCGTGCGCGCCCGGACGAGGAAGGCGTGCAGCTCGCGCGCCAGCGCCTGACAGGCGTCCATGCCGCGCCCGTTCTCCCGCGCCTGAGCGGACACCCCCACCATCTCCCGCACCAGCCCGTTGGCCACCTCGCGCGCCAGGGCTGGCCCATCCGCGCCACCGCCGGCCCCGCGGAGCTTCGCCTCGGCGTCCAGCCAGCGCACGCGCACGCGCTCCGCCAGCTCGAAGGTGTCGCGCGCCAGCATCACCGTGCTGTTGCCCGCGGCCGCCGTGCGGGTTCGCCCGAGCGTTCCCGACAGGGCCGAGGTCGTGACGTCCCGCACGCGATCGACGAGACCCTCGGAGAGGGCTCGATAAAAGGCCGCCGCCAGCTCTGCGTCCGCGCTCAGCACCTCGAGCAGGATCCCGTGCTCCCAGCGGAGACAGCGCGTGTCCGCCCCGGCCCGCACGTCCGCGGCGCGCGGCGCGGCGTCGAGAAAGCTCATCTCGCCGACGATGCCGCCCGGGCCGACGCTGTCGATGACGATCTCCGGTCGCGCGCGCGTGTCCACGATCTCCAGCTCGCCCTGCTCGACCAGGTAGAGGTCGCCGCCGCGCTCGCCGCGGCGCAGAAGAAAGCTCCCCTTCGCCACGGTGAGCGGCCGGGAGGCGGCCAGCAGACGCTCGCGATCGGGGCCTTGCAGACGTTCCAGGAAGTGCAAACCCGACCTCCAGGGTTGCCAGGACGCGCGGGACCTGAGCGGACGCCCGCGCCGTGTTACAGGGACGCTCGAGGGAGCATACCCATGGAAGCCGTCAACACGCTCATCCAGCGGCTCCGCAAGGCCGATGATGCCGAGCGCGCCGAGATCAAGAAGGAGCTGATCGCGCTCATCCGCGGTCAGGATGGAGGCTCTGCGCGCGAGGCCGTGGAGCAGGGGATGAAGGGCGAGCTGCTCGAGGTCAAGTGGGAGCTCGAAGAGGTGCTGGACGAGACGGCGCCGAAGAAGCCCGCGCCTGCCCCCGCGCCCGCCGCGCCGGAGAAGCCGGCCGAGCCCCCCGCCGCCGCGGCGCCCCCGCCGGGCAAGCAGCTCACGTCCGCCGATCTGCAGCTGATGTACGACGACCCGCGCGGGCTGATGCTGTACAAGACCAAGGTGGGCGAGCGCTGGTTCGCCACGCAGGTGGACCCGCGCACGAACCAGCCCCAGACCTTCGAGCTGCACCCGGACGAGATCCGGCAGGTGAAGGCGCAACTCCAGGGCAGCCCCTACTGGGTGCTCGGCAGCAAGTAGACTCGCGGGGCGGAGCCGCCCCCGATGACGCGCGCTGTCTTCTTCCTGGTCCTCGCCCTGCCCCTGTCCTGCGGAGGGGCGCACGTGCGCCGTGGCGACGCCGCCCTCGAGGACGGCAAGGTCAGCCTCGCCCTCCACGCCTACCGCAGCGCGCTGGAGCGCCGTCCCGAAGACGGGCGCGCGCTGCTCGGCCTGGCCAGCGCACACCTGGCGGACGACGATCCGGACGCCGCCATCGCCCCCGCGCGCGCCGCGCACGCGGCGGGGATTCGCGGCGCCGACCTCGTGCTCGCCCGCGCGCTCGTCGAGGTCGGTCAGGGCGCGGACGCCCACCCGCTCGCCGCCGCCGCCGCCGAGCGCGAGCCCCGATCCGCGCCGGTGCTGGCGCTGCTGGTCGAGGCTGAGCTGGCGCGCGCCGATCTCCCCGCCGCGCGCGCCGCCGCCGAGCGGCTCATCGCGGCCGACCCGAGCCCGCGGGAGCGCTCCCTCGCCGCCTGGGTGTACGCCCGCACCGGCGACGGCCCCGGCGCCGCCAGCCTCGCCAGCCAGGCCGCCGCCACCGCCCTCGAGGACATCCACGTCCAGAGCGAGGCCGCCGCCATCCTCAGCCTGAGCGGCGAGCAGGCGGGTGCGCGCGCCGCGGCGAAGGCCGCCATCGGGCGCGGCGCCTCCGCGGGGCGCTTCGCCAACGAGGCGGCCCGCCGCGACCAGGGCGGAGACCGCGAGGGCGCCATCCGCAGGTTGTCCTGGGCCGTCGCCTTGGATCCCGACGAGGGGAAGACCACCGCCAGCCTGGGGCAGCTCTACCTGGCGCGCGGGGCCGACGAGCGCGCCGCCACCCTGCTGGAGCGCGCCCTGACCCTGCACCCCTACCGCGACCCCAAGGTCAGCGGCGTCACCGTGCTGAGGCCGGATGACTGGGCCGAGGCCGTTCGCCGCCAGAAGGTCGGCGAGGTGCTGCGCGCGCTGGGCATCGCCCGCCAGAACATCGGCGATCTGCGCGGCGCCGCCCGCGCGCTCCAGCAGGCGGCCGAGCTGACGGGCGGCAGCGTGGGCGAGTGGCTGGCCGTCGCCGACGCCTGGGAGCGGGCCAAGGTGACGGACGCGACCTTGGTGGGGCTGAACCGCGCGGCCCGCGCCGACGCCTCCAACCAGGACGCGCGGCGGCGGCTGGCGCGCGCGCTGGCGGCGGCCGGTCAGCTCGGGGCGGCCATCGGACAGGCGCGCGCCGCCTGGGAGCGCACCCCGCGCGACGTCGACGCCGCCCTCCTGCTGGGAGCCCTGTACGAGGCGCGCGGCGAGCGACAGGCCGCACGAGACCTTTACACGACCGTTCTCCGCTCGAATCCTGGCGAATCTCGACTCGTGGAGGCTCTGGCGCGCCTCGGCGGGTGAAAGACCGAGCCAGCAAGGCTACATTGCCACCGTAGGAGATCGGTCCATGCCCATCACAAGCCGCAGCGAGTACGGCATGAGAGCGATGATCGTGCTCGCCGAGCAAGGTGGAGACGATCTGCTGAGCGCGTCGGAGCTCTCGAAGCGCGAGCACATCCCGCTCAAGTACCTCGAGCAGCTCCTGGCGGAGCTGAAGAAGGCTGGGCTGTTGACCTCCTTCCCCGGCGCGCGGGGCGGCTACCGGCTGGCGCGCCCCTCGAGCCAGATCCTCGTAGGAGAGGTGGTTCGCGCCCTCGACGGCCCGCTCTCCCCGATGAGCTGCGTCGCCGATGGTGACCGCACGCCCTGCGCCTTCGAGGCGGGCTGCAAGCTCAAGCCCCTCTGGTCCATCCTGCACGGCTCCGTGCAGCGGGTCCTGGACCACACGACGCTGGAGCAGCTCGCGACCTCGTCCCCGCTCGGCATGCATCGCGGCCAGGCGATCGCGGGCGAGCCGATGGACGAGGTGGCCCCCGAGCTCCCCCCACCGGGCGCTCAGGAGCCCGCCTCGCCACGCTGCGGGCTGATGTACATGATCTGAGGGCCCCGGCGAACCCTGCCGCTCAGCCCTCGCCGTCGTCGGCCCGCGCCGCCCCGCGCTCCTTGAGCTCGGCGAAGACGCGCGCCTCGAGCACGGAGAGCTGCGCCGCGGAGAGGCCCAGTCGGTGGGCGAAGCCGCTGATGATGCGCGCCTCCTCGACGTCGTAGTGCCCGTCCGCCACGGCGACGTAGATGCAGCAGGTCAGGAAGATCTCGCCGTGCGGCCACAGCGCCTCGAAGGGCGCCGCCTCGACCTCGGCCGTCCAGTGCTTTCCCAGCAGCTTGTTGATGAGGGCGATCTCGTTGCCCTCCAGGCCGCCTTTGGCGCCGGCGACCTGCGTGAGCATCTCCGAGAAGGTGCGGGCGACGGGAGCGCTCAGGCCCGCGGCGTTGATCCGGTGGTTCAGGCGCATCAGAATCCCATCTCCTCGGGCCGGCGGTAGGACCACAGGCGCTGCAGCGCCTTGATCTCCATCGGGAAAGCATACCAGCCCGCGCGGTATCGCGGCGCCGACAGGACGCGCAACGCCGCGCGCTGCCATCGCGACAGGTTCTGATCGGAGACCGAGGGCCAGCGGGCGTGAAGAACGGCCTCGAAGTCGTAGACTTTGCGAACGTGGGCGCGGGTCAGCCAGGGCGTGCCGGGGCTGCGGCGGTCCTCGTAGCGGTACCAGCGGGGCGAGAGCCACTCGTCGAGCGTCTCGGGGAAGGCGAAGCCCGCCGCCGCGTCGTGGTCGAGCTGACCGGGCAGCGGGACCGGCGTGTAGAGGTAGAGGATGATCTCGCAGTCCGCGTTCTCCTGCTTGAGCTGCCGGATGAGCGCGAGCGAACGGTCGATGTCCCGGTCGGGGTTGGCCGGGTTTCCCAGCACGAAGGAGAACTCCGGGCGGATCCCGTGGGCGCGCGCGAGGCGGTTCAGCTCCACCGTCTCGTGGACGCGCAGGCCGCCCTTGTCCATCGCCTCCAGCACCTCCTGATCGCCGCTCTCCGCGCCGAAAAAGACCATCTTCAGGCCGCTCTTCGCCATCGCCTCCCAGGTCTCGCCCGACCAGCGCAGCATGGTGTCGATGCGACCCTCTCCCCACCAGCCCAGCCGGAGATCGGCGATGCCGCGCGCGACCTCGCGGACGCGTCGCTCGGCGGCGAAGAAGTTGTTGTCGTGGAACTCGATGGCGTTGGCGCCGTAGCGGCCGTGGAGCTGGCGGACGATGCGGATGACGTGCTCGGGCGGGTCGGGCAGCCAGCGCCCCTCGAACATGTTGGTGACGGCGCAGAAATTGCAGGTGTAGGGGCAGCCCGCCGAGGCGTGGTGGTTGTAGGTGCGCGAGCCGAGGAAGGTGCGCGCGGCGTAGGTCTCCATCGGCAGACGGTCATAGGGCGGGTCGGGGTAGGCGGAGGGCCGCACATAGGGGCGCGCCTGGCCGCGGACCAGCGCTCCGTCGCGCCAGGCGACGACCCCGGCCAGCCCCGCGGGGTCCTCGCCCCGGGCCAGCGCCTCGACCAGGGCCGGCGCGGTCTCCTCGCCCTGTCCGATCACGACGAGGTCGACGCCCGGGTCGCGGGCGACCGCCTCTGTGTAGACGGTGGGGAAATAGCCGCCCCAGACCACGGTGGTCGCCGGGAATCGCCGCTTGATCTCCCTGCACCAGGGCGTGGCCTCGCGGAGCTGCGGCCCGGGCATCACCGTGACCATGAGCACCGTGCCCGCCGGGTCGCGGGCGATGACCGCCTCCGCGCGCGCCAGGGCGTCGGGCGTGATGTTGGCGTCGATGATCTCCCAGGTGTGCGGCGCGGGGATGGTGCGGGCCACGAAGAGCACGGACAGCGGCAGGCGGCGGTGGGCCTTCTGAGCGCGCGGGTTGAGGAGGAGGACGTGCACGTCTGGCCTCTACCACGACCCGGGTGGAGCGGGGGTCATGTTGCGTCGCAGCAACAACCGCAGGTGGTCTCCCACATCGCGAAGCAGCGGGAGTCGCCGCAGCCGCTCCTCCGCCGCGGCCAGCCTGTCGAGGCGCGCCTCGGGCCAGCGCGTCCCCGGAGGAGGAAGCAGAAAACCCAGCCCGGCCCGCTCCTCCAGCGTGAACCAGGGCGCGAAGGCGGCCATGACCGCGCGCGCTCCCAGGTAGCGGGTGCGAACGGGCGCGCCCTCCACGTCCACGTCCACCGTCCCCGACAGGCGGCCCAGCGCCCGGCGCAGGTGTCCAGCCCGCAGCTCGGCCAGCGTCCAGGAGGGGTTGAACCGCGGCATGGGGACCAGGATGAGCGGCGCGCCCGGGACCAGCGCCCCGGCCAGCGCGTGGGCAGCGCCCGTCAGGTCCAGGCAGTTCAGCACGCCGAAGTCGAGGATCGCCGCGTCGAAGCGCCCGAGCGGAGCGAGCGTCTCCGGGAGGTCCAGCGGGCCCACGTGCAGCTCCGCTTCGGGGACGCGCGCGCGCGCCTCGGCGATCATGCCCGGCGAGGCGTCCACGCCGACCGCGACATGGCCCTGGTCCACCAGCCAGCGCAGATCGATGCCGACCCCGCAACCGCCATCCAGAACACGCGAGCAGGCAGGAAACGCCTCCGTGGCCAGGGCCCAGATCGCGTCCCGCTGGCGACGTGCCACAGGATCCTGGCCCCACACGGCCGAGTATCGTGCGGCGTGCCGGTCGAAGGGCCCGTCGGCGGTCAGGTTCTGTCGAGGAGCGGAGCGTGCGTCCATGGCCCGGAAATCGTCGGGTTTGTCGTTGACAGGCCGCGAAGACCGTTCATAGTATGTCCCGATTCCTCCCCTGAGGAGACCATCCTCTGGGGATTCGCTGTTTTCTCTGCGTGGAGCTCCAATCATGGGTGTCTCTGTTCCTCGCCTCTCGCTGCTCGCTGTCCTCACGCTCTCCACACCCGCCGCCCTGATCGGTCTGTCGCTGCCGCTGGAGGCGCAGGCGCAGCAGGCCGCCTTCGCGGACACGGTGTTCGAGCTGGTCGCCCCCGGCGAGGTCGTCGCGGATGGGCTGACCCCGGTGTCGATGAGCTTCATCGCGCTCGGCGTGGACGGCTCCCCGTTGACGGGCGCCGTGGTCAAGGCCACCGTCGGCGGCGGCAAGGTCGGCTCGGTGGACCAGGTGAGCCCTGGCGTCTACAAGGTCACCTGGACGCCGCCGAAGGTAGAGGCCGCCCGGTCCTTCGACCTGTTCGTGAAGGGCAAGACCGCGGACAAGAAGACCATCGACAAGAAGTGGTCGATCAAGGTGGTCCCGACGCTGGCGCAGCAGGTGGCCATCAGCGCGAGCCCGGCCCAGATCGTGCTCGGACAGGACAGCTCCGCCACGCTGAACATCACGCTGAGCGGCGGCCCCTCCCAGCCTCTGGACGGGGTCGAGCTGGACGTGCGCGCCTCGGCGGGCACGGTGGCGAACGTCACCCACCTCGGCGGCGGCAAGTTCACCGCCCTCTATACGCCGCCCGCCCAGCCCTTCCCGCAGCTCGCCCTGATCACCGTGGGTGATCGTCGCGACCCCACGCGCACCTACGGGGCGCTCGGGATCGCCCTGGTGGGCAAGGCCGCCTTCCCGGTCAGCGGGCTGCCCAACAGCCGGATCATCGTCAAGGTCGCCGATCGCGAATTCGGCCCGATCCAGGCGGATGGTGCCGGGCGCGCCTCGGTGCCGCTCGTCGTCCCTCCGGGCGTGGACAAGGGTGTCCTGATCTCCGTGGCCGGTGATCAGCGCAAAGAGGAGGAGCTCCCGCTGAAGGTCCCGCCCAGCCCCCGGTTGGCCTTCTTCCCGGTCCCGCGGGCGCTGCCGGCGGACGCCAGCGTCAGCCTGCCCGTGCGCCTCTTCGTGACGACCCCGCAGGGGACGCCCGACGCCAGCGCGCAGCTCTCCCTGACCGCGTCCTCGGGCACGCTCTCGGCGGTGCGGCACGAGGGCAACGGCGTGTACGTGGCGACCTACACCCCGGCGGCCAACGCCCCGGCCCAGGTGAACATCCAGGCCACGCTCCAGGACAGCCGCGGCAACCAGAGCAGCGCGCTGGCGGTGGCCACGGTCCCCACCCGGCCGACCGCGGTGAAGCTCACGGTCGAGCCGACCACCCTGCCGGCCGAGGGCGGCTCGCTGCGCGTCCTGGCCAAGGTGACCGGCCCGGACAGCCAGGGACTCTCCGCGCGCAACCTGGTCTTCGGCGTCGATGGCGCCCAGCTCCAGGGCGGCGTCAAGGATCTCGGGGCCGGCGATTATCAGGCGACCTTCAACCCGACGGGCAACGGCCCGGTGGACCTCGTCGCGACCGTGACCGCGAAGGCCAGCGGCAACCCGCTCCGTCAGGTCCTCGCCTTCGCCTCGCGCGATCGTCTGCCCAACGACGGGCTCTCCAGCACGATGATCACCGTGCTGACCCTGGACGAGTTCGGCTATCCGGTGGCCAACGTCCCGCTGAAGATCAACGTCAGCCAGGGCGACGGCAAGGTCCCGGCCCAGGGTCGCACCAACGACACGGGCGTGGCCCAGATCTACTACACGGCGGGTCGCAACACCGGCCTGGCGACCCTGGAGATCGTGGCGGGCGACCACATGGGCAATATCGCCGTGCTCCAGTCTCCGCCGGGCGTGGCGACCGGCTTCACGATGCCTCAGAGCGGCTCGGACGCTTCGCTGCGGCTGGCTGGCGCCTGGCGCAACATCGTCAAGGGTGTGCGGGTGGAGCGCGTCGGCGCCCCCGTGATCGCCCCGATCGCCACGGCCGCGCCCACCAACTGGGGCGCGGGCGGCGGCGGACTGACCGTCCAGAAGCTCAGCGTCGTGGCGGTGCCCAACCAGGCCAGCCCGGGGCAGTCGGTCGAGCTGGAGATCTCGGCCCTCGACGCGCAGGGGCTCGGGGTAGACAGCGCCACGCTGGACTTCCTCGCCTCGCAGGGCAACGTCGGCGCGGCGCGGCCCATGGGCGGCGGCAAGTACAAGGCCACGCTGACGGTCCCCGCGGACGCCACGGGCGAGATCAAGGTCTCGGTCGCGCTGGCCGATGGGTCCATCTCCAGCTTCCTGAAGATCCCGGTTGGCGCTGCGGTCGCCGCGGCCACCACGCCGGTCTGGGGAGCCTCCGCGGAGCCGACCTGGGGCGCGGGGACGAGCACGGGCCCGACGACGGGCCCCACCGTCCCGGCCACGACCACGGCGCCCGTCGCGACGGTCGCGCCCAGCGCGTCCGCGAGCACGACGACGGTCACGCCAGACGCGCGCACCCGCACGCCCTTCGAGGGCGGCGACCGCCCCTG
>CAZKWG010000008.1:0-31780 GCA_964556105.1 uncultured Enterobacterales bacterium
CCCCCTCTGGGAGCCGTCATGAGCGTTCCTGCCGTCCGGGTCACCTCCAAGCCGCTCGCGTTTCTCGAGCGCCTCTACCTCTACGAGGTCATCAAGGGCCTGATCATCACGGCCGCCCATGTCGTTCGCAACATCGCCTCCAACATCCGGGGGCGCCCGGAGGAGACCTTCCGGGTCATTGAGTACCCCGATGTCCGCAAACCCATGGCCGAGCGCTACAAGGGCGCCCATCGCCTGACCACGCGGCCGGACGGCAAGGTCAAGTGCGTGGCCTGCATGTGCTGCGCGCAGGTCTGCCCGGCGAAGTGCATCACCATCGTCGGCGGCGAGGACGCGGGCGACGCGATCGAGAAGTACCCGGTCGAGTTCACCATCGACATGCTGCGCTGCATCTACTGCGGCTTCTGTGTGGACGCCTGCCCGAAGGACGCGATCCGCATGGACACGGGCATCTACGAGATCAACGCGTTCAACCGCCAGGACATGATCCACAACAAGATCTACATGGTGGATCTGATGGACGGCGCGAAGCCCGAGGCGGGCGCATACTACCGGCAGAACCCGGACAAGGCCCCGGCGGGCTACCGACAGGACGAGCCTACGGTGGTCTGAGGGCGGCGCCCCCGGGGGCTCAGACCTGAACGCCGGTGTTCGGCCCGACGCGCAGCCGCACGCGCTGAAGCAGCAGGAGCGGGTGCGGGAAGTACCACTCCGAGTCGCCCGCGTAGACCAGCAGGCGCCCGTCGGCCAGCAGGGTCTGCGCCTCGTGATCGGCGGGCAGCCCGTGGCTCTGGTCGAGCACGACGCCGCGCAGCAGCGCGACATGACCGCTGTGGAGCCCCGCCTCCAGCGAGCGCCGCCGCTCGTCCAGCACCTGCGCGACCAGCGTGGGCGGGACGACGTGCAGGTCCTGGTCCCAGGCGCGCTCGGCCAGGAGCCGCATGGAGTGCGCGAAGTCGCGCAGCCGTCCCCCCGAGTGGTAGGCCAGCCGGCGGAGCAGGGGCTCCTCCAGCACCTCGTCGGGCAGCTCGGTGATGTCCCCCGCCTGACGATGGAAGACCTCCCCGAAGAGCTCGATGCCCGGCCCATGGTGCGCCGGCGCGGCGGGGTCGAGCACCGCCTCGTTGTAGAGGGTGTTGATGGTGTAGCGGCCCACCGCTCGATTGAGATCGCCCCGGCGAAGGCTGAAGGGCGCCGCGAGCACCTGCCCACAGGGAAGATCGGAGATCAGCGAAGACTCGAACAGGAGGTGCCGAATGCGCGCGTCGTCCTGGACGTGGTCCAGCCCGTCCAGGATGAGCAGCACGGGCCGAAAGACGCGCAGCCCGTCCACCAGGCGGCGCAGCAGGCCGGCCAGCGTACGAACGCGTGGATCCTGCGAGGAGAGCTCGACCCGACCCGTCCCCAGCCCGAGCGGCCAGCTCGACGCCTGCTGAGGGCTGCCGGACGCGTTCAGCCCGCCGCTGCGCGCGCCCCCCGAGGTCATGACCGGCAGCTTGCGCGCGAGGGCCTGCATGTCCGGCTCGGTGTCGCCGACGCGCTCCGCGAGCGACTTCCAGGCCCGCCCGAGCGCGGTGAGCAGCTTCGGGTCCCAGGCGAAGCCCGGCATGTTCTCGCCGGCGTGGACGAGGGCCAGACCGATGATCAGCCCGATCTCCCAGGTGGTCAGCCGCTGCAGGGCGGTGACGTCGCCGACGGCGTGCTCGAAGAAGGAGGCCAGGTCGATGAGCACGACCAGATCGTCGCCAGCGCGCGCCTCGCCGACCCGCAGGAGCTCGGTGCTCTTACCCGTCCCGGGGGTCCCGCACAGGAGGACCCGCGGCGTCCCGAGCGGGCGCTCGAGATCGCGGAGGATCGCCGGCGCCGAGCCGTTCGGGCGTGGAGCACGCTGCGCCGAACGTTCAGGCGGGCGACCCGGATCGAAGCGGTCCCAGAGGACCTCCCAGAACAGGCGTCCAGACATGTGCCCAGGGTATCATTACACGAGAATCGGACGCTTCGATACCAGTCGTGTCCCTTTGTCGTGACCCGTGGTAGAGGCGTTCTGCGGGAGGTTTCGAATGGGTGGATCCGTGCTCGTCCTCGGCGCGGGAGGGCTGGTCGGCTCGGCGCTCGTGCGCACGGGACGGGTGTACGGCCTGGACCGGGCCGCGCTGGACATCACCGACCCGGAGGCCGTGGCCTCCGCCCTGGACACCCTGGCTCCGTCCGCCGTCATCAACGCCGCGGCACAGGCGCGCGTGGACGAGGCCGAGCGTGAGCCAGCGCGCGCCTGGAGGGTGAACGCGCAGGCCCCCGCCGCGCTGGCGAGCGCCTGCGCTGAGCGTGGGATCCGCCTGGTCCACCTCTCCACCGACTATGTCCTGGACAGCGAGGCGCCCGGCCGCCTGGACGAGCGAACGCCTCCCCGCCCCCGCTCCGTCTACGCCGCGTCGAAACGCGCGGGAGAGGAGGAGGCGCTCCAGCACGGCGCGGTGGTCGTACGGATCCAGTGGGTCTATGCGCCTGGCCACGCGGGCTTCTTCACGCGCTCGCTGCGGGCCCTGGCCGACGGGGCGCCCCTGAAGCTGGTGGTGGACCAGGTCGGCAGCCCGACGCCCGCGGAGCTCCTGGCGCCAGCGCTGCTGCGCGCGGCCGAGCCCGGGCCGACGGGGCTCTACCACCTCGCGACCACGGGCGAGGCCACCCCCTGGACCTGGATCGCCGCCGCCGCCGCCCTCCTCGGGCTGCCCTTCGCCGCCGAGCCCCTCACCCGCGCCACCCTGGGCGGCGCGCACCGCCCCGCGCGCTCCTTGCTGGACAGCGCCCGCTTCAACACGACCTTCGGCGTGGGGCTCCCCGACTGGGAGGAGGGCCTGCGGCAGGTGCTGGGCGCCGCGCCACGACCGCCGCTCAGCCCGAGAGCGCCCCCAGCGCGCGGATGATCTCCGAGTCCGTCGCGTAGAGATCGTCCACCAGCGGGCTCTGCACCAGCGCGCGCCCCAGCACGGCGCCCGCCTGGGAGAAAGCCGGGGCCTCCGCCATGCGCGCCCGCAGCTCCGCCACCAGCTCGTCTACCGTGGCGCCTTCCACGAGCGCGAGCTGCCCGCTCTCCACGAGCGTGAGCACCAGCTCCCCCACGATCCGGTCCAGCAGCACCGACATGCGCCCTCAGCCTCGCGCGCGCATGGCGCGGTCGATCTCGCGTTGGTCCTCGCGCTCGCGGGTCGCGTCGCGCTTGTCGTGCAGCTTCTTCCCGCGCCCCAGGCCGATCTCCACCTTCACCCAGGGGCCTTCGAAGTACATCTGCAGCGGCACCACGCTGAGCCCCTTCTCCGCCACGCGCTTCGACCAGCGCAGGATCTCCAGGCTGTGGAGCAGCAGCTTGCGCTTGCGGCGGGGCTCGTGATTGTTGCGGTTGGCCTGCGCATAAGGTGCGATGTGCGCGTCGAGCAGCCAGGCCTCTCCCCCGTCGAAGGCCACATAGGCCTCCACTACGCTGCCCTTGCCCCCGCGCAGCGACTTGACCTCGCTGCCCGTCAGCGCCAGCCCGGCCGTGAGCGTGTCGAAGATCTCGTACTCGTGCCGCGCTCGGCGATTCTCGCAGATTGGCTTGCGCTTTCGCGCGGTCCCGGCCATGGGCGTGTCCTGCCGCCTGCGCCCCGCTGGGGCATGGCGTACCTCGTCTCGTACCTCGCGCGCGGCGTCTCCACAAGGCGAGGCCGACCGGAGCTCGCGCGGCCCCTCGGGCACGCCGAGGCCTCGCTCCCGGGCGTGGAACGCGGCGCCTCGGCCGTGTGGGTTGACACGGCGAGACGTTCGCTACTTTATCGGCGTTTTATTTGTATTTATTAAAGATGTCCGACAGCGGTCCTAAGAGAAGTGGATCAAGAGGGTTGCCAAGTGGGTCAGAGTGGAACAAAGTGGATGAGCAAGGGCGTCTGGTGGGCCGGGGTGTGCCTCCACATCCGACAGCCGACGTCCTGCGGCCACCTCCTCCACGCGCGGTCCCATGCAGTATGAGGAATTCCGCAGTCAGCTCACGCTCGACCCCAAGGGTCGACTCACGCTCCCCGTTCAGCTTCGGGACGAGCTCACGCGTGGCGCTGTGGATCGGCTGGTGGGAATCGCGGCCCAGGGCAGCCTTTGGCTGTTCACGCCCGACGACTACCGGACCATCATCAAGGGCCGCGTCCGCGGGATGGACCCCTTCTCCCCCAAGACGGCGCTCTTCCTTCGCGCGGTGGTCTCGACCAACCAGACCATGCCCATCGACAGCGCGGGCCGTATCCTCATCCCCTCCCACCTCCGCGAGCTCGCTCACCTCGAGCGCGACGTGGTGGCCTTCTCCTCCCTCGACTGGATCGAGGTCTGGGACAAGGGCCGCTGGGAAGGTCAGTTCTCGCGCGCGCTCGACTCCTGGGACGGGATGCTGGAGCAGGGCGGGTCGGACGATGCAGGTTGAGCCCATGGCGAACGTGCGTCATCTGCCGGTCCTGCGCGATCCGGTCGTGGAGCTGCTCGCGGTGCGGCCGGGCGGCGTCTACGTGGACGCGACCCTGGGCGAGGGCGGGCACACGGAGCTGATCCTGGAGCGCAGCGCGCCGGACGGCCTCGTGCTGGGCGTTGACCGCGACCCGAGCGCCATCGACGCGGCGGTGGCGCGCATCGGCAACGCCCGCCTGATCGCGCTGCATGGCCGCTTCGGCGACCTCGAGGCGCTCGTCGGCGCGCGGGCGCCGGTAGACGGCGTGCTCTTCGACCTCGGGGTGCGCAGCCCGCAGCTCGACGAGGGCGCGCGCGGCTTCTCCTTTCACCGGGACGGCCCGGTGGACATGCGCATGGACCCGGACGACGCCCAGAGCGCGTCCGACCTGCTGGACACGCTCGACGAGGCGGGCCTGGTGGACATCCTGCGCCGCTACGGCGAGGAGCCGCGCGCCCGCCCCATCGCCCGCGCCGTCCTGGCTGGGCGTCCGTGGACGAGCACGCTCAAGCTGGCCGACACCGTGGCGCGCGCGTCCGGCTACCACAACAGCCGCACGCACCCCGCCACCCGCACATTCCAGGCGCTGCGCATCGCCGTCAACGACGAGCTCGGCGAGCTGGAGCGCGGCCTCGCCGCGGCCTTCCGCCTGGTCCGCCCCGGCGGCCGCATCGTGGTCATCAGCTTCCACTCGCTGGAAGACGCGATGGTCAAGCACACGTTTCGCGAAGCGGCGGCGGTCGGGACGCCCCGGGACGCCTACGGGCACCCGGTGACCCCGCCCCGCGCTCGCCTCCTCGTTCCGGGTGGCCTGGACGGCCGCTCAGGTGACCCGGACAACCCCCGCGCCCGCTCCGCCCGCGTGCGGGCCATTGAGCTCCTCCCGCCGCTCCCCGCTGCCAACAGACGCTGACGCTGACTCCCGCTGACGCAGAGGCCCCATGCAGTCCCACTCCCCTTCCATCGACCTGGCGCCCCAGACCTGGAGCAGGCCCACCGTCGAGACCCCGCCCCGGACCCCTCCGAACCCCCTTCGGAGGGGCCTCCGGGTGCTCGTCCCGCACGAGGTCGAGATCTCGCGCCTCGGCCGTTATGTCGCCATCGCCGCGCTGGCCGGCGTCTGCGCCCTGCTCTGGGCGTGGTCGCGCATCGACCTGCGCAAGACCGCCGTCTCGCTGGACCTGGCCGAGCGCCAGTACAGCGCCGGCCAGAGCGAGCAGGCCCGCCTGCAGCTCGAGCTCGCCGCCCTGCGCGACCCCGCCCGCCTCGAGCGCCTCGGCACCACGATGGCGCTGGATCGCTCGGTGAACGTCGTGGTCCTCCCCGCCGAGCCCGAGGCGCCCGCCGCCGAGGAGGTCGCCACACGATGAAGGCCCGTCGTCCGCGCCCGCGCCCGAGCAAGCACGCATGGCAGCCCAAGCTGCGGTGGCAGGTAGACCTGCCCCCGGCCGCGGAGCCAGACAGCGTCGTGCGCTCTCGGGCGGAGCTGCGGATCCTGGCCCTCGCCGTGGGCATCGCCATCGGGTACATGCTCCTCATCGGGCAGGCCTCGATCCTCATGCTGCTGCCCGACCCTCAGCTCGAGGCCAAGGCCAGCATCCAGTTCGAGGACGCCGTCGAGGTGCACGGGCGCCGCGGCGACATCCTGGACCGCAACGGCCAGCTCCTGGCCAGCACGGTCAACCTGCTCGAGGTCCGCGCCGACCCGGCGAAGCTGCCGCCCGAGAGCATCCCTGCCCTGGCCAGCGCGCTCGCGCCGCTGATCGACGAGGACGTCGCCACCCTGACGGCGAAGCTCAGCCAGCCGGAGCGCCGCGACGTGCTGCTGGCCCGCGGGCTCACCCCGGAGCGGGCGGCGAAGGTCCGCGCGATCGCGCCGCGCGAAGGCCTCTTCCTGTCCTCGGAGCCCCGTCGCTACTACCCGGGGCGCGCCGACGCCGCCTCGCTGCTGGGGGTGGTGGGGCGCAACGGCGAGGGCCTGGCCGGGCTGGAGCAGACGCTCGACCGCTGGCTGGCCGGCGAGACCTGGCGCTACGTGCGCTGGCGGGACCGCAAGGGTCGCCAGATCGAGCCGAAGGCGCCCTCGGTGCAGCCGGGCAACACCGTCGTGCTGACCTTGGATCGCCAGATTCAGCGCGTCGTCGAGGACGCGCTCGATGACGGCTGGGAGCGCATGAAGCCCTACGCCATGCACGCCGTCGTGATGGACGTGAAGACGGGCGAGATCCTCGCGCTGGCCAACCGCCCGAACCAGAGCGCCAACGACACCACCGAGCTGGACATGGAGGTGTTCAAGAACCACGCCGTGGTGGACGCCTTCGAGCCGGGATCGGTCTTCAAGCCCTTCGTCGCCGCCGCGGCGGTCGAGGAGGGCCTCGTCGGCCCTGATTCGTTGATCGACTGTGAGGGCGGCGCCTGGTCCGTCGCGACGCGGGTCATCCACGACGATCACCCCCACGGCGTGGTCACGCTGTCGGAGGTCATCAAGTACTCGTCGAATATCGGTTCGGCGAAGCTGGCCTTTCAGCTCGGGAACGAGCGCACCATCCGCTACCTCTCCAACTTCGGCTTCGGCCGCCTCTCCGGCCTCGGGCTGCCGGGCGAGACCCGCGGCGCCATGCGCTCGGCGGGCAACATCAAGCCCATCGAGCTGGCCACCACCGCCTACGGGCACGGGGTGAGCGCCAACACGGTGCAGCTCGCGGCGGCGATGGCCACGCTGGGCAACGGCGGCGTGCGGATGAAGCCCATCCTGGTCAAGGAGATCCGGGACGCCTACGGCGAGGTCGTGCGCCAGAACGAGCCCGAGGAGGACATGCGCGTCATCTCGGAGGACACGGCGCGCAAGACCGTGGTGATGATGGAGCAGGTCATGGACGAGGGCGGCACGGGCACCAAGGCCCGCGTCCCCGGCTACCGCGTGGCCGGCAAGACCGGCACCGCCTGGAAGCACGTCTCGGGTGGCTACTCCAGCACCGACCGCATCGGCTCCTTCGTCGGGCTGCTGCCCGCCGACGACCCGCGCGTGGCGGTGGTCGTGGTCGTGGACTCGCCGTCCGAGGGCTCTCGTTATGGCGGCCTCACCGCAGGCCCTGTCTTCGCGCAGCTCGGCGAGGGCGTGATGCGCCTGCTCGGCGTGCCGCCGGATCCGGCCCTGATGGAGCCGACGAAGAAGAAGGTCCTCGCGGCGACGCCGGGCGAGGACGCGCCACCGCCGCTCCCCATCGAGGGCGCCGAGCTGGTGTGGATGGACGCCAACGCGCTCCGCACGCCGGATCTCACGGGCATGTCGCTCCGCGACGCCCTGGTCACGCTGCAAGGGGCTGGTCTGCGCGTGGACGTGCGCGGCACCGGCCGCGTCTGGCAGCAGGTCCCCACGCCGGGCGCGCCGGTCGCGCCCGGGAACACCGTGGAGGTCGTGCTTCAATGACACGACTCCACCCACACAGGTTTTTTTCTCCCGTTTTATCCTCTTGGGGCAAGAGGGCTGTACACAAGCGGAATCCGGTTCGCGTCACCCCCGGCGACGAATCTGGGAATACCGACGTTGGGTCCCACCCGGGCGTCTTCTGAGGAGGCACATCTCCCGCCCTCCTCGCGCTCTCCCATCGTGCAAGGCTCCGACTCCGCGACCACAAGCTGCTCTCCAATCGCTGCGCTGAACGCTGAAGCCCTCTCGCCCCTGCCTCTTCTCTCTGCCCGTCCTCGGCCGTCCTCGCCTCTCCTCTCCCGCCCGCGCCCCCACCGCCCGCCGACCCATGCGCCTCACCGACCTCCTCGCTCACCTGGAGCCGCTCCAGGTGATCGGTCCCGTCGATCGCCCGATCCATCGGGTGACGCACGACTCCCGTCATGCGGGGCCCGAGGACGTGTTCGTGGCCATCGTCGGGGCCCGGTCGGATGGCCGCACGTACGCGCGCACCCTGCGCGTCGCGGCGGTCATCGCCGATCATCCGGTCGAGGTTCCCGAAGGGGTGACGGTGGTGCAGGTGGCCGACGCGCGTCGGGCGCTGGCGCTGGCCTCCGCCGCGCTGGCGGGCTTCCCCGGCCGCGCGATGAAGGTGATCGGGATCACGGGGACGAACGGCAAGACCACGACGAGCTGGATGGTCGAGGCGATCGCGCAGCGCGCGGGCGCGCGGGTCGGGGTGATCGGGACGACGGGCGCGCGCATCGCGGGGGAGCCCGAGCAGACCGGCTTCACGACGCCCGAGGCGCCCGTCCTGCAGGATCTGCTGGCGCGGATGCGGGACGCCGGCTGCGGGCTGGTGGTCATGGAGGTGTCCAGCATCGGGCTCTCCCTGTATCGGGCGGACGGAATTCCATTCAGGGTCGCGGTCTTCACCTCGTTCTCACAAGACCACCTGGACTTCCACGGCACCATGGACGCCTACGCCGAGGCCAAGGCGCGGCTCTTCCAGGAGCTGCTCGCCAAGGACGGCACGGCGGTGCTCAACCTGGACGATCCGGCCTGGACGCGCATGCGGCCCACGGGCGGCCTGTGCTGGACCTACGGGCTCGCGCCGACCGCCGAGCTGCGGGCGGAGATCCGCTCGGTGGACCTGAACGGGACGCGGGCCCTGGTGCGGTGGCGCAAGGAAGAAGGCGAGCTCTTCGTGCGGCTGCCCGGCGCGCACAACGTCTCGAACGCCCTGGCGGCCGTGGCCTCCGGTCTGGCGGTGGGGATCCCGCTTCAGACCTGCCTGGACGGGATCGCCGCCCTGCACCGCGTGCCCGGCAGGCTGGAGCCGGTCCAGAACGACCGCGGCTTCGCCGTCTTCGTGGATTATGCCCACACGCCGGACGCGCTGGAGCGGGTGCTGGACGTGCTGCGGCCGCTGACCCCCGGCCGGCTGATCACGGTCTTCGGCTGCGGGGGCGATCGCGACCGCGGCAAACGACCGCTGATGGGGCGCGCCGCCAGCCAGCGCAGCGACGTCGTGGTCCTGACCAGCGACAACCCCCGCTCGGAGGACCCGCTCGCGATCCTCGCGGAGATCGCCGGCGGGATCGAGGGCGCCTGCGAGGTGGAGCCCGACCGCGCCCTCGCCATCGCCCGCGCCCTCGCGCTGGCCGGGCCGGGTGACTGCGTGCTCATCGCCGGCAAGGGCCACGAGAGCACACAGACCATCGGCGCGATCACCTTGCCCTTCGACGACGCTCAGGTCGCGCGGACCTGGCTGGAGGCTCGCCCATGATCTTCCGCGCGGAAGAGATCGCCGCCGCGACAGGCGGGCGGCTGGTGCGCTCGGGAGCCCACGGCCCGGTGGGGACGGACTCGCGCCGGCTCCAGCCGGGGATGTGGTTCCTCGCCCTCTCGGGTGAGAGCTTCGACGGCCACGACTTCCTCGGCCACGCCCTGGCGGCCGGCTGCGCGGGCGCCATCGGCTGCCGCGTCCCCGAGGGCTGGAGCGCCGGCTTCGTGCAGGTCTCGGACACGCTGCGCGCGCTCCAGGACCTGGCGGGCTGGGTGCGCGCCACCTACCCCGGGCTCGTGGTGGGGATCACCGGCAGCGCGGGCAAGACGACGACGCGCGCGCTGACGGCCCTGGCGCTGGAGAGCCTCGGCGAGGTCCACCAGACCGAGGGCAACCTGAACAACCTCATCGGCGTCCCCCTCACGATCCTGCGCGCCCCGCTCGCGGCGGCGGCCTGGGTGCTGGAGATGGGGATGAACCAGATGGGCGAGATCCACCGCCTGCAGGAGATCGGGCGCCCTACCGTGCGCCTGATCACCAACGTCGGCGCCGCCCACCTGGAGGGCCTGGGATCGCTGGACGGCGTGGCGAAGGCCAAGGGCGAGCTCTTCGCCGGCGCCCAGCCGGGCGATATCTGCTGCGTGAACCTCGATGACAGCCGGGTCGCCGCGCTCCCCATCCCCGAGGGCGTCCGCGTGCTGACCTTCGGGACCTCCGAGCGCGCCGACGTGCGGCTGACCGACGCGGTGGTGGACAACGAGCAGCTCGTCACGCGCTTCCGCGTGCAGGCGGGCGAGGAGGTCGTGCTCGGCCAGATCCGCAGCCCCGGCCTGCACCTGGCGCTGAACGCGACCGCGGCCGTGGCGGTGGCGGTGGCCGGACGCGCGCCGCTGGAGGGGCTGGGACGGCGGCTCGGACGCTACGAGCCGGTCGGGATGCGCCTGCGCCTGGAGGAGGGGCCGGGCGGCGTCCGCGTGCTCAACGACGCCTACAACGCCAACCCGATCAGCATGGCGGCCAGCCTGCGCACCCTGGCCGGGCTGAGCGGGCGGCGCGTGGCGCTGCTCGGCGACATGCTGGAGCTCGGCTCCTACGAGGCGGAGGCGCACGAGGAGGTGCTCACCCTGGCGCGCGGGCTCGGGCTGGATCGGATCGGTGTGGCGGGCCCCCGCTTCGCCGCGGCGGCGGCGCGGCTGGGCGCGGACGAGATCCTGGTCGCCTCGGACGCCGAGGCCCTGGGGACCGCGCTGCGCGGCACGCTCCTTGCAACGTCCTCCCTCGGAGCAGGGGACGTCCTGCTCATCAAGGGGAGCCGGGGCATGGGCATGGAGCGGAGCCTGGTGGCGCTGGCCGGCCAGGCGCACACACCGGAGGCGAGCCACTGATGCTGTACCACCTGCTCGTCCCGCACGCCGAGAGCTCCGGGCTCTTCAACCTCTTCCGCTACATCAGCTTCCGCACCGCCTGGGCCATGATCACCGCCCTGGCCATCTGCTACGTGTTGTACCCGCACTTCATCGAGTGGATGAAACGGAAGCGGATGGAGCAGATCATCCGTACCGATGGCCCACAGGAGCACCTGGAGAACAAGATCGGGACCCCAACCATGGGTGGACTCCCGATGCTCTTCTCGATCACGGTCTCCACCCTCCTCTGGGCGCGGCTCGACCAGCCCGTGGTGTGGATGGCCCTGGCCATCACCGTCGGCTACGGCATCATCGGCTTCATCGACGACTGGAAGAAGGTGATGCTGCGCTCGCCGGACGGGCTGGCCGGGCGCTGGAAGCTGCGCCTTCAGGTCGGCATCGGCCTCGCGGTCATCGGCAGCGGCTACATGGCGGGGCTCATCGACCCCTCCTTGACCTTGCCGTTCTGGAAGGGCGGCACCATCCACTTCGACCAGCTCATCGACGGCGCGAGCTGGCTGGGCTGGCTCTACGTCGGCTTCGCCATCTTCGTGCTCACGGCGATGTCGAACGGGGTGAACCTGACGGATGGCCTGGACGGGCTGGCCATCGGGCCCACGATCACGTCGGCGATGACCTACGGAATCCTGGCCTATGTCGCCGGAAACGTGCTCTTCAGCAAGTACCTCGGCGTGCCCTACATCGCGGGCGCCGGAGAGCTGACCGTCTTCGCCACCGCCATCGTGGGCGCCGGGCTCGGGTTCCTCTGGTACAACGCCTATCCCGCGCAGATCTTCATGGGCGACGTCGGCTCGCTGGCCCTGGGCGGCGCGCTGGGGGCCTTAGGCATCCTCACCAAGCACGAGCTGCTGCTGGTGCTGGTGGGCGGAATCTTCGTATTGGAGACGGTCAGCGTCATTTTGCAGGTGCTCAGCTACAAGCTCACGGGCAAGCGCATCTTCGCCATGGCGCCCATCCACCACCACTATGAGAAGCGTGGCTGGAGCGAGCCGAAGATCATCGTCCGCTTCTGGATCATCTCCATCCTGTTGGCGCTGGTCGCGCTGATGACGCTGAAGGTGCGCTGATGCGGGAGCTGGCGGGAGCGCGGGTGCTGGTGGTCGGCATGGCCCGGAGCGGGGTCGCCGCGGCCAGGCTCGCGCGCGCCCGCGGCGCCACGGTCAAGACTACGGACCTTCGCCCGGACGCGCCTGCGGTAGAGGGCTGCGAGGCTGTCCATGGCCACCACCGGCGCGCGGACTTCCTGGAGAGCGATCTGATCGTCGTCTCGCCGGGCGTGCCGGCGGCGCAGCCGGACCTCGCGGCGGCGCGCGCGCAGGGGGTCGAGGTCGTGGGCGAGCTGGGCTTCGCCGCCTCCTTCCTCACGGTCCCCGTGGTGGCGGTCAGCGGGACCAACGGCAAGAGCTCGACCACACACTTCCTCGGGCAGCTCCTGCGCGGCGCGGGCTACCGACCCTTCGTCGGCGGGAACCTCGGCGTGCCGCTCTCGGTGGGCGTCGGCCAGGACATCGATCTCGCCGTGCTGGAGGTCAGCTCCTACCAGCTCGAGCTGGCGGGCGGCCTCCACCCGCACGCCGCCGCCATCCTGAACCTCACCCCCGATCACCTGGGGCGGCACGGGACGATGGCGGGCTATGCGCAGGCCAAGGGTCGCCTCTTCGCCGAGATGGGCCCGGACGACTTCGCCGCGGTCCCCGCGCAGGATCCGCTGCTGGTGGCGCAGCTCGAGCGCACCCGCGCGCGGCGGCTCTGGCTGGGCGGCGCGCCGGGTGTGCGCGTGGAGGGGCGCCAGGTCTGGCTGAGCGGGACGCCCGACGACGGCCCGATCGCCCTGGATGGCCTGCGGCTGCTCGGGGCCCACAACCGGGAGAACGCCGCCGCCGCCGCGCTGCTGGCCGTCTGCATGGGCGCGCGGCGGGAGGCGCTGGACCTGAGCGCGCTGACGGCGCTCTCGCACCGGCTGGAGCTGGTTCACGAGGTCGGCGAGGTGCGCTGGGTAGACGACTCCAAGGCCACCAACGTGGACGCCGCCCTGGTGGGGATCGCGGGCGTCGGCGGCCAGCAGATCGTCCTGCTGGGCGGCCTGGGCAAGGAGGGCGCCGACTACCGCCCCCTGGCGCCCGTCCTCGCGGCGCACGCCCGACGGATCCTCTGCTTCGGCCAGACCGGCCCCGAGATCGCCGCCGCGCTGGCCGAGCTGCCCGTGACCCTGGTGCCGACCATGGCCGAGGCCGTCGCCCTCGCCGCGCGCGAGGCTCGCCCGGGTGAGGTCGTCCTGCTCAGCCCGGCCTGCGCCAGCTTCGACGAGTTCCGGGACTTCGAGCACCGCGGCGACGTCTTCGCCGCGCTGGCCCGCGCGACCGCAGGCGCGGCCAACAGGGAGAGCCAATGAACCGCAGCACGGACCCGCTCCTGATCACCGTGGTCGCGCTCCTGCTGGTCGTGGGCCTGGTCATGGTCTACTCGGCCTCCGCGGTGGTCGCGGCCGAGTCCACCGGCGACCAGATGTACTTCTTTACACGCCAGGTCTTCGCGGGGACGGTCGGCCTTGGCCTCTGCGTCGCGACGGCGCTCACGCCGATCCGCCTCCTGCGCCGCTACAGCCTCGTGCTCTATGGCGGCACCATCGCGCTGCTGCTGCTCTGCCACGTCCCGGGCATTCAGTACAAGGCCAACGGCGCCGCGCGCTGGATCGGCTTCGGCCCCGTGCACTTCCAGCCGGCCGAGTTCGCCAAGGTCGCCGTGCTCATCGTCCTGGCCGACTTCCTGGACCGCCACCGCGCCCACCTCTCCGACCTGCGCGTCCTGGTGCGGGCGGCGATCATCCCGCTTCCCGCGCTGCTGCTCATCTTCCCGCAGCCGGACTTCGGATCCACGGCGATCATCTCCGGCCTCTGCGCGCTGATGCTCTTCGTCGCCGGGATGCGGCTGGCCCACATGGGAGCCGTCGTCGGGATCGGCGCGGTGATCGGCATCCCGCTCATGCTGCTGGAGAGCTACCGCGAGAAGCGCATCGCCAGCTTCCTCGACCCCTGGGGCAACCTGGAGGGCGACGGCTATCAGGTCATCCAGGGCTGGATCGCCATGCACTCCGGCGGCATCTTCGGGCAGGGCCTGGGCAACTCGGTGGCCAAGCTGCACTACCTGCCCGAGCCCTGGACGGACTTCATCGCCGCCGTGCTCGCCGAGGAGACAGGCCTGGTCGGCGTCGCCAGCCTGATCACGCTGTACGCGCTCTTCGTCTGGCGGGGGCTGGTCATCGCCCGGCGCGCCCGCGACCCCTTCAGCATGTACCTGGCGGCCTGCCTCACGGCCGGCATCGGGCTGCAGGCCTTCTTCAACATGGCGGTGGTCATGGGCCTGGTGCCGCCCAAGGGGCTGGTGTTGCCCTTCATCTCCTATGGCGCAACTGCGATACAATCGCATCTGTGGTGCGTCGGCATCCTCCTGGGCATCGCGTCGGAGGCCACCGAGGTCCCGAGCCGCGGCGGCTGGAGCCATGGGCAGAGCCGCGCTTCGACGCCGGCTCCGACCCCGGCCACGGCGGGAGGGCAGGCCTGATGTTCCGTGGCAAGGTCCAGCGCATCCACTTCATCGGCATCGGCGGCTCCGGCATGTGCGGGATCGCCGAGGTCCTGCTCAACCAGGGCTACGCCGTCTCGGGCTCGGACCAGAAGGAGAGCGCCAACACGCGCCGCCTGCGCGGGCTGGGTGGGCAGATCTTCATCGGGCACGACGCGGCCAACGTCGCGGGGGCGGACGTGGTGGTGAAGTCCACCGCCGTGCCCCCGGAGAACCCGGAGATCGTCGCGGCGGAGGACGCCTACATCCCTGTCATCCCGCGGGCGGAGATGCTGGCCGAGCTGATGCGGATGAAGTACGGCATCGCCGTCGCCGGCACGCACGGGAAGACGACGACCACCAGCATGGTCGCGACCTGCCTGTACGCCGCTGGCCTGGACCCCACCGTGGTCATCGGCGGCCGACTGGACGTGTTCGGGAGCTCGGCCCGCCGCGGCGCGGGCGAGTTCATGCTCGCCGAGGCCGACGAGTCCGACGGCTCCTTCATGATGCTGGCCCCCACCGTAGCTGTGGTGACCAACATCGACCCGGAGCACCTCGAGCACTGGGGCACGATGGAGGCGCTCGTCGAGGGCTTCGTCGCCTTCGCCAGCAAGGTGCCCTTCTACGGGTTCGACGTCCTCTGTCTGGACCACCCCGTGGTGCAGAGCCTCATCCCGCGCATGCGGCGCCGCGTCGTGACCTACGGCCTGTCCACCCAGGCCGAGGTGCGCGGCGACAACATCGTCTTCGAGGGCGTGAACACCCGCTTCCGCGTCTGGCGCCGCGACGTGGCCCTGGGCGAGGTTCAGCTCGGGATGCCCGGCGCGCACAACGTCTCCAACGCCCTCGCCGCCATCGCCGTCGGCCTGGAGCTCGACGTCCCCTTCGAGCGCCTCCAGCGCGCCCTTCAAGGCTTTGGTGGCGTCGATCGCCGCTTCAGCGTCCGCGCCGAGCGCCCGCTGGCCGCCCACCCGGACGCCGCCGCCGTCACGCTCATCGACGACTACGGCCACCACCCCGCAGAGATCCGCGCCACGCTCACCGCCGCCGCCGGGGCCTGGCCCAGCCGCCGCGTGATCGCCGTCTTCCAGCCCCACCGCTACAGCCGCGTCTCCGCCCTGCTCGACGACTTCGCGCGCTGCTTCAACGCCGCCTCCCAGGTCCTCGTCTGCCCCATCTACGGGGCGGGCGAGGCGCCGACCCCCGGCCTGGACCAGCACCGCGTCGCCAGCCACATCGCCCATCACGGTCATCGGCACGTCGTCGCCCTCGAGGGCCTCGACCGCGCGACCGCCTGGCTCCAGTCCAACCTCCGGCCGGGCGACGTCGTCATCACGCTCGGCGCGGGGGACGTCAACCGCGTGCTGACCGATCTCAGCGCCGCCCTCGCCCCGCCTGCCTCCCCTCCTTCCTCTGGGATTCCCCATGCAAGCTGAGCTCATGGAGGCGCTGGGTCAACTCCCAGGCGCCCTCGTCCTCCAGGACGAGCCGCTCTCGCGTCACGTCCCGCTCCGGTTGGGCGGCCCTGTCGATCTCTGGGTCACCTGCGAGGATCAGGCCGCGCTGGGCGCCGTCCTCTCCGCGGCGCGCAAGAGCAAGGTCAACTGGCGCATTCACTGGCCCTTCGCCGACTGGCTGGTGCGCGACGGCGGCGTCCGCGGGCTGGTCGTCCGTCTGGGGACGGCCTTCGAGAGCGTGCGCTACGAGGGCGAGCTGTGCTGGATTGGGTCCGCCGCCCTGTGGAGCGCCCTGGCCGGTCGGCCGAGCGCGCCCGCGCTGGAGAGCCTCTCCCGCTGGCCGGGCAGCGTCGGCGGTCTGCTGTGCAGCGCCGATCGCGAGCGCCTGGGCGGCATGGTCGCCTCGCTGCGCTGGCTGCGCGGTCGCAAGGTCGAGCAGGTCGACGTTCCCCTGGGCGAGCCCATCCCCGAGGTCCCCGCCACGGCGGCGCTGCTCGAGGTGGCGCTGCGCCCGGAGGTCACCGTGCAGAAGGGCCGTCGCAAGCCCCGGCTGGTCCCGCCGCCCCACGCCGGGGCGCTCTTCCAGACCGCCGACGGCCAGCCCGCGGAGGGCGTGATCGGGCGCTCGGGCCTGGGCGGCGCGCGCCTGCGGAGCTGGCGCATGACGCCGGCTGGCAGCGTGATCCAGCTCGGGGGAGGGACCTGCAAGGACGTCCTGCTCCTCGCGCAGGGACTACAAGAGCGGGTGGAGAAGGAGCGCGGGGTGGCGCTCCAGACCCGCCTGCCCATCGTCGGTGTCGAAGCCCGCGTTTAGGGAGACGGTCATGCCTCGTGACTGGAAGGGATCTCGGGTCGCCGTGCTGCTGGGCGGTATGTCCACAGAGCGAGAGGTCTCGCTGAAGAGCGGCGGCTACGTCGCCGCTGCCCTGCGGAGCCGCGGCTACGAGGTCGTGGAGATCGACGTCGGGCCCGACCTGCCCGCGCGCCTGCGCGACGAGCGCATCGACGTCGCGTGGATCGCGCTGCACGGCGCCTTCGGCGAGGACGGCTGCGTGCAGGGGCTGCTGGAGATCATGCGCATCCCCTACACCGGCAGCGGCGTGCGCGGCTCGGCCGTGGCCATGGACAAGATCGCCACCAAGCGCATGTTGCGCGGCACCGGCGTCCCCCTCCCCGAGGACCGCGTCTGGCGCCCTGGCGACCCCATGCCCGACGACCTGCCGCTGCCGGTCATGGCCAAGGCGCCGGGCGGCGGCTCGACCATCGGCGTGTACCGCTGCGAGACCGCAGGCGAGCTGGAGGGGGCGATCCTGCGCTGCGCCGAGCTCGGCGAGGAGGTCCTCATCGAGCAGTTCGTCGCCGGCGACGAGATCACCGTCGCGGTGCTGGACGGCCACGCGCTGCCGGTGGTCGCCATCATCCCCGACTCGGGCTTCTTCGACTTCGAGGCCAAGTACACCAAGGGCAAGACTCGCTACGTGGTGCCGGCCCCCATCGATGCGGGCGTCGCGAGCGCGGCCCAACGCTACGCGGAGCTCGCCTACCGCCTGCTCGACCTGGCCGGCGTCGCGCGCGCCGACTTCATCGTGGACAGCGCGGGCACCCCCTGGTTCCTGGAGATCAACACCCTGCCCGGCATGACCGCCACCAGCCTGAGCCCCATGGCGGCAGGCGCCGTGGGCATGTCCTTCGAGGATCTCGTCGAATCGCTGCTCGTCAACGCCACGAACCATGTGCCGCTGCCCGAACGCGCAGGCGCAAGGCCGGGTTCCTAGCCTCGCTCGGGCCGCTCGACGATCGCGAGAAGCGCGCTCATGTCGACGATCTGCGCCTCTTGTCTTGTCAATACCGTACGCGTGCAGTAATCTCTAAAGACCCGCCTCTCTCTCCGGCGCGCGCGCTGGCCTCCCCGGCCTCTGGCGCCCCCGGAATCCGATGAACCTCTCCTGCCCGACGCTCCCTCCTCTCCCGCCCCGGCCCTCGCCGTGAACTCCCTCCTCCCGCAGAACCCGTCCTGGAGACAGCGCGCAGCCTCTGTGCTGAGCCGCGCGCTGTTTGCGCTCGCGTTGGCGGGCGTGGGGGCGCTGGCGGGTCGAGCCCTGGCGGTGAACCCGGCCTGGCGGGTCTCCGAGGTGAGCTTCGTGGGCGCCACGCGCGCGACCGAGGGCGAGCTGCGCCATCTCTCGGACCTGCGCAGCGGCGCGCATCTGCTGCGGGCAGACCTGGATCGCGCGGTGGAGGGCGTCAGCCGTCACCCCTGGGTGCGCGCCGCCAACGCGCGCCGCGTCTATCCAGGCACAATCGAGATCACGGTCGAAGAATACCAGCCTGTGTTGATGCTGGCGCTGGACCGTCTCTGGTACGTGGACGTCACGGGCGTGCCCTTCATGCCGGCCACCACCGACGACCTGGACTACCCCGTGCTGACCGGGCTGGACCCGAAGCAGGCGGAGGCCGATCCGGATCTGGGGCGGGCGGTCATCGACGGCGCGCTGCGCGTGCTCGTCGCCTGGAACGATCGCGCGCTGGCGCCCGGCTCCGAGCTGGCCGCCGGCGCGGCCATCAGCGAGGTCCACTTCAGCCCCTCCCACGGCTATGATCTCGTGCTTCGCTCCGGCACGCGGCTCATCCTCGGCTTCGGCGACCCCGCCGTGCCGCTCGGCCGACTGGACCGCCTCATCAAGGCCGGTCTGGATCTAGCGCGCCCTCAGGACGTCGACCTGGACATGAAGTCGGTGGCCGTCGCGACACCGCTCCCCGCGCGTCCGGGACCCAAGCCAGACCCGACGCTCCCCCCTTCCCCTGATTCGCCCTCCTCTCCCTCTCCCGCACCTACCTCTCCCGCCGACCCTGGGCCCCAGGGCGGACCCGCCTTCGGAGGAACATCCAATGATTGAGCTGGTGGAAAGCACCTCTCTCCCCAGAGCCCAGATCCGCGTCATCGGCGTGGGCGGCGGCGGCGGCAACGCCGTGAACAACATGATCGCGTCGGGCATGAGCGGCGTCGAGTTCGTGTGCGTCAACACGGACGCCCAGGACCTGGACCGCTCCCTCGCCCCGCGGCGCTTCCAGCTCGGCGGCCAGCTCACCAAGGGCCTCGGCGCGGGCGCGAACCCGGAGATCGGCCGCGAGGCCGCCCTCGAGGATCGTGAGCGCCTCGCGGAGCTCGTCGTCGGCGCCGACATGGTCTTCATCACCGCCGGCATGGGCGGCGGCACCGGCACCGGCGCCGCGCCCGTCATCGCCCGGTGGGCCCGCGAGGTCGGCGCGCTGACCGTCGCCGTCGTCACCCGCCCCTTCCACTTCGAGGGCCGTCGCCGCCGCAAGCAGGGCGAGGAGGGCATCGAGTCGCTGCGCAGCGTGGTCGACACCCTGATCACCATCCCCAACCAGCGCCTCATCTCGATGGCGTCCGAGCGCACCACCATGCGCGACGCCTTCCAGATGGCGGACATGGTGCTGTACCAGGCGGTCAAGGGCGTCAGCGACCTGATCAACAACCAGGGCATCGTCAACGTGGACTTCGCCGACGTCCGCACCATCATGGCGAACAAGGGCCTCGCGCTCATGGGCGTCGGGCTGGGCACGGGCGAGCACAAGACCGTGGACGCCGCGCAGAAGGCCATCTCGAGCCCGCTGCTCGACGACGTCAGCATCGCCGGCGCCACCAGCGTGCTGATCAACATCACGGGCAACTCCGAGCTGACCATGTTCGAGGTCAACGAGGCCAGCACGCTGATCCAGGAAGAGGCCCACGAAGACGTCAACGTCATCTGGGGCTGGGTCATCGACGAGAACATGAAGGACGAGGCCCGCGTCACCGTCATCGCCACCGGCTTCGAGGAGGCCGCCCTCCAGGCCCGCCCCAGCGCCGAGCGCCGCGTCGCCCAGATGGTCGCCAACGGCGGCTTCGTCGAGCAGCGCCAGCCCAGCCGTGGGCGGGGCCCGGGGCTGAGCTCGATGGTGTCGGGGTTGAACCCGGATGATTATGACATTCCGACCTTCTTCAAGAACGCTGACTGAGGCGGGCTGAGGCGGCAACGCACGACCCCGGGGCGGTGACGTCTCGGGGTCGTGGTGTGTTGGGAATGGACCTCTCGAGAGAGGGCACGTTGTTCGAACCCATCCTCGACCTCCTGCACGAGACGCCCGCGCCCCTGGTCCTGGCCACGGTCCTGGCCCTGGTGCCGACGGCGTTGGCCATGCGGGAGCGCCTGGGCGGCCCGCCCGTGGGAGAGCGCACGATCCTGTGGCTGCTCGCGCTGCCGGTCGTCGCCACGGGCTTCGTGTTGTACATGACGCAGATCATCCTGGACCCGCCTCAGACACCCAAGATAGATCCTCGCTTCATGGCCTTCCTTCGCGCTACCGTCGCCATCGAGCGTGTCGGTCCCGTCCTCCTTCTGGGGGCGCTGGGCGCGCTGCTCGCGCCAGCGCTGCGGCGAGGGGCGCTCTCCTTGCTGCCGATGGCAAAGAACAGGGGTCAGGCAATGCGTTATGCGTTACCCTCCTCACGGTCGAAGCTGAGCCGTCTGTGGCAAGCCCTCCCCTGAGATCGCTCCCGAGCAAGCGGCCAGCCTGAAGGCCGGTCGCCACCATCTCCAGGTTAAAGCCCCGCCATGCACCCCCTCGTCACCTCCACCCTCGCCGCTCTCACCGCCGTCGCCGACCCCGCGCGCGCGGCGCTCGTCCTGGCCGAGCGCCCCACCGCCGAGCGCCTCCTGGGCCTGCCCACGCCGACTTACCGCGAGGTCGCCCAAAGCCTCGGTCGCCAGATCGCGGACCGGCCCGCCGATCAGGTCCTGGCGCTGGCGCTGGCGCTACAAACCACCGGGGTCCACGAGGCCCGTCAGGTAGCCTATGAGCTGCTAGGAGCCCGCCGCGACGTCTCGCGTCTGCTCGACCGCTCTACCCTGGAGGCGCTGGGCGCGGGGCTGGACAACTGGGTGAGCGTGGACACCTTCGGCGTGCTGCTGGCGGGTCGCGCCCTGCGAGAGCGCCGGCTCACCGAGGCGGATCTGCTGGCCTGGGCAGGCTCCTCGGACCGCTGGTGGCGCCGGGCCGCGCTGGTCAGCACCACCGGCTGGAACCAGCGCAGCCGCGGCGGGCGCGGCGAGGTGCCGGGAACGCTGCGGGTCTGCGCCGCCCTGGTCGAGGATCGCGACGACATGGTGGTCAAGGCCCTCTCCTGGGCGCTGCGCATGCTGGCTCATTGGGACCCAGAGGCCGTGCGCGGCTTCCTCGACGCTCATGCGGGCAGGGTCGCGGCGCGGGCGCGGCGCGAGGTGCTGACGAAGCTGCAGACAGGGACGAAGCGCGGGGTCTCGCAGGCCAGGGGCTGAGCCTGAACGGAGACGACCACATCCACTCAGAGTGGATCCATCCCCTCCGGGAGCGGCGCGCCCGAGAGGAAGGCCAGCACGGCCGCGGTGAAGCGCTCGGGCGCCTCCAGGTTCCAGACGTGGCCCACCCCGCGCGCCTGGCTCCCGGTCGCGCCCGGGATCGCCGCCACCAGGGCCCGCGCCTGCCGCCGCGCCAGCCAGGTCTCGCGCTCGCCCACCAGCACGAGCAGCTCCGCCTGCGCCGGCAGCGGGACCGAGACCAGCGCGTCCGCGACGTGACGGTTGAAGTCCGGGCGAAGGCCGATCACCAGATCGTCGTGCAGCAGCGCTCGGTAGGGTGCCGGCAGGTTGAACTGGTCGAAGGTCTGTTTGACCAGCATCTCCACCGGCATCCAGGAGAGCATCGCGGCGCTGGCCCGCGTCATCCAGGCCAGCGTCGGCCCCAGACCCGACGTGGCCCCGCTGACCACCAGCCGATGGACCAGCTCCGGGTGGGCGCTCGCCAGCGCCAGCGCCGCCGCCCCGCCCAGCGAGGATCCGATGACGTGCGCGCGACCGCCGGGCACCCGCGTGGACAGCAGCTCGCGCAGGCGCGCGACGACGGAGGGCAGCGTAAACGGCCCCAGCTCGGCGCTCCTTCCCTGCTAGGGCAGGTCCGGCGCGAGGCAATGAAAGCGGTCGCGGAGCGCTTCCAGCTGAGGCGTCCACTGCCGACCGCTCAGCCCGCCGCCGTGAAGAAAGAGGAGCGCTGGAGCCCCCGGGTCGCCCGCCTCGTGAACGTACATCGCCGCACCCTCACCGCGGGAGCGGCCTATCCCGCTGGGCGCGGGCGCGTTAATCCCCTGTCCCCATGGACTCGCCCATCTCAGGCGCTCGCCTCATCGACGGCTTCGTCCCGAACCACGCCGCCCTCCTGGCCTGGGCGATCGCGAACGTCCCCTGGGACGATCGCATCCAGGCGCGCAAGACGGCCAGCTACGGCGTGCCGTACCACTACGCCGGGCTCACCTACGCGGAGGTGCCGTTCCCGCCGCAGCTGGACAGGGTCCGCGCCGCCGTGTCCGCGCATATCGGTGTCGACTTCAACAACTGCCTGTTGAATTTCTACCCGGACGGCCGCGCCCGCATGGGCTTCCACTCCGACTCGGCGATGGGGCTGGTCGAGGGGACCGGGGTGGCGATCGTCTCGCTGGGAGCGACCCGCCCGCTCCGCTTTCGCCGGATCGAGCGGCGCGAGGAGCGCCAGGATCTCGTGTTGACGGCGGGCTCACTGCTGTTCATGGACCTCTCGGTACAGAAGACCTGGGAGCACGCCATCCCCCGACGCTCGTACGCCGAGCCGCGCATCAGCCTGACCTTCCGGGCGGTGATCGAGGGCCAGCCGGTGCCCGAGCGCGCGATCCGCCCCCGCGCCGACGCCCGCTGAGGGGATCAGCGCGTCGAGCCGGGCCAGGCGGCGTCGATCTCCGCCACCAGCGCGGCCAGCTCCCAGCCGAGCTCGCCCTGCGCCGTGAGGCCGATCTGGGCGAGATCGGCCTCGCCCTGGGAACAGGCGGCGCGGGCCGGCTCCAGCGCGCCTTGGACCACCGCCGCCCGGCCCCGCCGCACCCGCGCCAGCGCGAGCGGCTCGGGCAGCCCCGCGCGCTCGAGGACGCTGTCGGCGGCGTCGAAGGTGCGCGCGGCCTCCTCCGCCTCTCCGAGGCGCGCGACGGCCAGCGCCAGCATCCCGAGCGCGCTGCCCAGGCCATAACCCTGCTCCCCCGCGGCACGAAACTCGGCGACCGCCTGATCCAGCAGCGCCCGCGCCTCGGCGTCCTGGCCCGTGGCCAACGCGACCTGCCCCAGGCTGGCGCGGGCGTGGGCCGCCGCGACGCGCCGACCGCCCGCCTCGTGCGCCGCCAGCGCCGCGGAGATGCGCGCCCGCGCCGAGGCCGGATCTCCCCGAAAGAGCTCCACTTTGCCCAGGTTGTGCAGGACGATGGTCGGGTCGCCCCCCAGCGCCTGCTGTCGCGCGTAGGCGGCGCTCAGCTCGGCATGCGCCTCGTCCATGCGCCCCAGGCGGGCGAACAGGGTGCCGAAGTTGGCGCGGCTGGTGGCCGCCGCCATCCACAGGCGCCGCCCCTCCAGCAGGTCGATGGCGGCGCGGAAGCGTCGCTCGGCGAGCTCGACGCGGCCCTGGTGCATGGCGATCCGGGCGAGCTGGTCGAGGCAGCCGCCCTCCTGGAGGGGGAAGCCGCCGCGCTGAAACAGCGCCACCGCGGCGTTCAGCATCGTCTCGGCCTGCTCGAGGCGACCCTGCCGGAACAACGCCTGCCCCTGGCGCTCCAGCGCCCGCGCCTGACCGAGCCGGTCGCCGATCTCCAGGGCGTGCGCGCTGGCCAGGTCCCAGGCGGCGGTCGCCTCGCCCAGATCGCCGAGGACGAAACAGGCCCAGCCGATCTCCAGCAGCACGCGCGTGCGCAGCGCCGCCAGACCGAGCCGCTCCGCCAGCGCCCGCGCCTCGCGCAGCAGCGCCAGCCCCTCGCGCGGCTGACCCATGGCCTCAATCACCGTGCCGCCCAGCATGAGCAGGCGAGCCCGCGTCTCCAGCGGCAGCGCCGGCTCTTCGAGGGCCGACCTCACCCGGGCGCTCGCCTGCGCCAGGAAGCCGGCGCGGTAGACGTGATCGCAGCGCAGCCACAGCAAGAGCCCGCGGGCCGCCGCGTCCTCCCCCAGGGCGCCCTCGGCCCGGTCGAGCAGCGCGGGCACCAGGTCGAGCGCCCCGGAGGCCAGGTGCGCCTCCGCCAGCCGAAGCTCCAGCCCGGCGCGCGCCCGCGGCGAGAGGCCCGGCAGCGCCGCGACCGCGCCCAGCCGCGTGACCGCCTCGGCCAGCGGGCCATGGGCCAGCAAGGTCAACCCCAGGTTGTAGATCAGACCGCAGGCCAGGGTCGCGTCGCCCCGCGCCAGCGCCCGATCCAGGGCCGCGCTCAGGTTGGCGCGCTCCCGCTGGGCGCGCACGGCCGCCAGGTCCGCCGGCCCGCCGAAGCGCTCAGGCTCGGCGTACCAGGCGTCGATCCGCGCGGTCGCTGCCGCCACCTCCTCCGCGGAGCTGCGCTCGCGGGCGAAGGCGCGAATGCTGGGCAGCAGCTCGAGCAGATCCGCCAGCCCGCGACCGCTGCCCGCCGCGCGCCGATGGATCAGGCTGTGGTCCATCAGATCGGTGAGCACGTCCAGGGGAGCGTCCGGCCCCTCCTCCAGCGCGGCCTCGGCGGCCTCCGCTGGAAAGGGACCGGAGAACGCGCTGAGTCGGCAGAGCGCCTGCTGCTGCGCCGGGGTGAGCAGCTCCCAGGACGCCAGGATGGTCGAGCGCAGGGCGCTGTGCCGCGCCGGCCGGTCGGAGGGGCCGCCGCGCAGCACCTCGAGCGGCCGCCCCATCCGCTGCACGAGCTGATCGGGAGACAACAACCGCAGGCGCGGCGCCGCGAGCTCGATGGCCAACGGAAGCCCACCCAGCGCCGCCAGCAGCTCGACCAGCGCGGGCGCGTCGGCGTCGCTCACGGCCCGCGGCGCCACGCGAGCGATCTGGTCCAGCAGGAGGGCGCCTGCGGGCGCGGCGCGGAGCTGCTCCACCCGCGCGCACTCCGGCTCGGGCAGCGGCAGCGGCGGCACCGCGATCAGGCGCTCGGCCCGCAGGCCCAGGCGGATGCGGCTGGTGGCGACCAGGCGCAGCGCGGGCGCCTGCCCCAACCAGCCGTTCAGCAGGGGCGCCGCGGTCTCGACCATCTGCTCCAGGTTGTCCACGATCAGCAGCGCCGCGCCCAGGCCGTCCAGGGCATGGGCGAGCACCTCGGGCTCATCGGCCGCTCCACGATCGAGCCCGACGGCCCGCCCCACCGCCGCCGCCAGGGCCGGCCCCTCCGTGATCTCCGCCGCGTCGCAGAAGGCTACGCCGCCGGGCAGGGCCTCCGCCACCGCGTCGCGCAGCGCCAGCGCCAGGCTGGTCTTGCCCACGCCGCCCGGCCCGGTCAGCGTCCACAGCCCGCCGCCGGCGAGCAGCTCCGCGCGCAGGCCCTCGACCTGCGCGTCCCGCCCGGTCAGCGCCCGCGGTGACAGCGCACCAGCGCGCGGGACCGCCGCGACCGGGACCGCCGCGACCGGGACCGCCGCGACCGGGACCGCCGCGACCGGGACCGGCTGGCCCAGGAAACGATAGCCTCGCCCCTGGACGGTCTCGATCCAGCGTGGGTTGCGGCTGTCGTCACCCAGCGCGCTTCGCGTCTTGCGCACCACCTGAAACAGCGAGTCGTCGGACACGAACACGCCCGGCCACAGCCGCGCGTACAGCTCCTCGCGGGTCCACAACACCCCCGGCCGCGCCAGCAGCAGGTCCAGCAGCACCGCCATCTTGTCCTGCAGCGGGACCGGCGCGCCCTCGCGCGTCAGGCGCCAGGCGGCGCGGTCGAAGACGAAGGGTCCGAACTGCAGCGGCGGCCGCGCGCCATCCGGTGAGGCCATGGGAGGCTCTATCGCGGCGGGCCGAGCGGTGCCCGGCTCCCGTGGGAGCGGCGGCCGCGGGCCGGAGATCGCGCTACGGGGCGCTCCATCCCCGCCGCGCCCGCCGGAGCCAGCATGTCGCCCGAGCCCCACCGCTCCCCGTTGTTCGACTGGTCGGACGCGCTGGTGGAGCGCCTCGCCGACCTCTCGCCCATCCACGCCAGCTTCGCTGGGGTCCTGGGCCGGGAAGACCGCTGGGACGACACCAGCCCCGCCGGAACCGCCGCGCGCCGCGCCTTCTGGGCGAGCGCTCGCCAGGAGCTGCTCGCCTGGCCCACGCCCCTCACCGGCCCCGACCAGCTCGCCCACGAGGTGAGCCTGGACAGCTGCGAGGCCAACCTGCGCTTCATCGACGCCGGCGGCCATCACTACGACCTGAACAGCATCGCCAGCACCTTGCAGGCGCCCATCCTGGCGATCAGCCAGGCGGCCATCGAGACCCCGGACGAGGTCGAGGCCCTGCTCGCGCGGCTGCACGGCGTCGAGCGCGCCTACGCGGGCTATCGCGAGAGCCTGGAGGAGGGCCTCGGCCTCGGACGCGTCGTCGCGGCGCGCCAGGTGCGGGCCGGGATCTCCCAGGCCGCCATCTATGGTGGCGCGAGCTCCACCTTTCGAGGTCGGGCCCTGGAGGCGGCCGCCCGTCACCCTGCCCGAGCCGAGGCCCTGGAGGCGGCGGCGGCCCGAGCCTGCGCGGCGAGCCGGGCCCTCGGGCGCTGGCTCCAGGAGCGCTACCTGCCCGCCGCCCCCGACCAGGACGCCGTCGGCGAGACCCGCTACGCGGAGGCGGCGCGCTGGCACCTCGGCATGGTGGTGGACCTGCGCGCCACGCACGACTGGGGCGTCGCGGAGGTGCTGCGCATCGAGGCGGGCATGGCCGCGCTGTGCGCGGAGATGGGCGGAGGAGACGTACGAGGTCTGGTCGAGGCGCTTCGCGTGGATCCGACGCGCTGCGCGAAGACGGCTGACCACTTCCTGGACCTGATGGCCGCGCGTCAGGCACAGGCCGTCTCTGAATTGGACAGTGTACATTTCGCCATCCCGGCGCCCATCCGCCCCATCGACGTGCGGCGCGCCCCGCCCGGCGGCCCCATCGGCGCCTACTACCAGGCGCCCAGCGAGGATCTCTCTCGCCCCGGCGCCATCTGCTACAACCTCGAGCGCGAGGAGATGATCCCCCTCTTCCCGGAGATCTCGACGGCGCACCACGAGGGCTTCCCCGGCCACCACCTGCACATCGCGACCAGGACGCTCCTCTCGGGCCAGCTCTCGCGCTTCCAGCGCCTGATGGCCTTCAACACCGGCCACAACGAGGGCTGGGCCCTCTACGCCGAGCGCCTGATGTGGGAGCTCGGGCTGCTGGAGCGACCGGAGTACGTGCTGGGCATGTACATGCAGGAGCTGGTGCGCGCCTGGCGCGTCGTCGTGGACATCGGTCTGCACCTTGGGCTGCGCACGGCGCCCGAGCTGGCCTTTCATCCCGGCGAGCGCTGGACCGTGCCGCTCGTGGAGGAGGCCCTGCGCGAGCGCGCGCACATGGGGCCGGGCGCCGCGGCGAGCAACGCGCTGCGCTACGCGGGCTTCCCAGGCCAGGCGATCACCTACAAGGTCGGCCAGCGCGTGATCCTGGAGGCACGCGAGGCCGCCCGGGCTCGTCCCGGCTTCGACCTGCGCACCTTTCACGCCCAGGTGGTCGGACTCGGGTCGGTGGGCCTGGATCGACTGCGGGCGCGCGTCGAGGGGTGATCCGGCGGCGAGCGCTGGAAAAGGATCTCTCGCAGGCACCATAAAAGGATCCCAACGACGACATTCTTATGTTGATTCGTACTGAGATCGTCTCATTCTATCTTTACAAACGTTCACCTTCACCCTAAGATCGCCCCTCAAGGGGATCCGCATGCTCATCTGGCTCCTGGCCTGCCAAGGCGACCCGCTGCCCGAGGACACCTCGGCGCAGGCGGAGGACCGGCTGGAGTCGCTGTCGACCTACACCGCCGACCTCGAGGACGACGAGGTCGAGCCTGTAGACCTCGAGCTCCTTCAGGTCGAGACCCAGGCCGTGATCGATCGCCTCGTCTCGCTCAACGGCTCCGCGGTCGCCCCTGCTTTCGAGGCGACGCGCGCCTGGGGCGACGAGAACTGCCCTCTCTACAACTTCTACTCCGAGACCGCCAGCTACTACGACTGCTCCTGCAACACACGAGACGGGAGCAGCTTCTACGGCGACGCTTTCTACGCAACCTACGAGGGCACAGAAGACGACGGCGAGACCTTCGAACGCTTCGAACTGTTCAGCCACGCGCGGTCCGAGGGGATCAGCGGAGAGCGGTTCTACTCCGCCGGCTCGACCGTCGTAGAGAGCCGAACCTACGCCGACGGCAGCGCGCGCTTCTTCTCCCGCGACCTCGGTCTCATGTTCAGCGACGTCGAGGGCACCGCCGACAGCTGGATCTCCAGCGGGCTGCAGAACGACATGACCCAGACGCTCACGACCACCTCCGGGGGGATGCCCGCGAGCTTCAACGCCAACGGCTCGATCGCCTCGCTGGGCGGGACCTTCGACGCGATCTGGCTGGAGTCCTTCCTCATCGGCAGCGAGGCCAGCGGCTGGCAGTGCGCGGGCGAGCCCTCGAGCGCGCTCTGGATGCGCCGGGACGACGGGCTGTGGGTGGAGATCACCTTCGACGTGCCGCTGGGGAGCGCCGAGGCGCCCGAGGACCGGACGCTCTGCGACGGCTGCGGCCGGGCCACCGTCGGTGGCGTGGACATCGGCGCGATCTGCCTGGACTTCTCCGCGCTCTTCGACTGGTCGGGTGCCCCATGGTGACCCTCCGTGTACCTGCCCTGGGCGGGCTCCTCGCCCTGGCGTCCTGCCAGGAGCAGGAGCCCACCCCTCTCGATCCGGCCGCTCAGGCCGTCCGCGCGCTCACCCGCGCCAGCCTCGACCTGCGCGGGGTGCGGCCCAGCGACGACGAGCTCGACGCGGTCGTGGCCGACCAGAGCGCGCTGGATGGGCTCTTCGACACCTTTGTCCAGGACGAACGTTTCCCCGAGCGCGTCGTGGACCTCTACAACGAGATCTACCTGACCCGCAGCGAGGCCCTGGGCATCAACACCACGCCGCTGGAGATCTTTTGGAAGCACGAATTCTTCCAGCTCGTCGGGCAGGAGCCGCTGCGGCTGGTGGCCGAGGTCGCCGCGCAGGACCTGCCCTACACGGAGATCGTGACGGCGGACTGGACGATGGTGAACGAGGAGCTCGCCGCCTACTACCCCGTGGACTACCCGGAGGGGGCCACGGGCTGGAGGCAGGTCTCCTATACGGACGGGCGTCCCGCGGCCGGCGTGCTGGCCACCAACGGGCTGTGGTGGCGCTACACGACGACCCGACCCAACGCCAACCGCAGCCGGGCCAACGCCACGGCGCGCCTCGTGCTGTGCGAGGACTTTCTGCATCGCGACGTGGACATCGATCCCACCGTGCTGCTCGGGGAGGCCGACGCGGCCGAGGACGCCACGCAGTCGAACGAGGCCTGCGCCAACTGTCACGTCAGCCTCGACCCGCTGGCCAGCCACTTCTTCGGCTTCTATCTGTCCAACTACACCAGCGTCCAGGAGGCGACCACCTACCACACCGGGCGCGAGCCCACCTGGTCCACCCTCACCGGGGTCGAGCCCGGCTACTTCGGCACGCCCACCGGAGGGCTGGCCGATCTGGGGCCGCTCATCGCCCAGGATCCACGCTTCATCACCTGCGCGGTCGAGCAGGCCTGGACGCTCATGTTGCGTCGGCCACCAACCCTGGAGGACCAGGACCGACTCAACGTGGTCCGTGAGCGCTTCATCCAAGGCGGGCTCACCCTGCGCGCGCTGTACCGCGCGGTGGTCGCCGAGGCGGACTACCAGGGACAGGAGCCCGACGGAGCGGGATCGGTCGATACGAAGGTGGTCAGCGTCGAGCTGCTCTCCTCCCAGATCGAGGATCTCACCGGCTTCGCCTGGACCTATGACGGCCAGGACATGCTGCGCGCCGACGAGATCGGCTTCCACCTCGTCGCGGGCGGCGTGGACGGGATCACCCAGACCCTCGCGCCGCAGGAGCCCACGACGGGCCTCGTGCTGACGCTGGAGGCCCTCGCGGAGCTCGCCAGCGAGCACGCGGTGGACAACGAGGCGACCCTGGCCGCCGACCAGCGACGCCTGTTCACCGAGGTGGACTTCACCGAGACGGCGGCCGAGGATCCCGACGCCATCGCGCGGCAGCTCGTCGTGCTCCACCGCCGGCTCTTCGGCGCCCGCCTCGAGACGGACAGCGAGGAGATCCTCGACGGCCTCGCGCTTTGGGAGACGCTCTACGGCATCGAGCCGGACCCGAAGGCGGCGTGGCGCGGCGTGCTCACCGCCCTGCTTCGCCACCCTGACCTCGTGCTGTACTGAGGGGCTGACATGCTGACCGGGAGACCCAGCCGTCGCGCGCTGCTCCAGAGCACCCTCCTGGGCGCCTCCGCCCTCGCCTTGCCGCGTCGGGCGCGCGCGAGCGCCGTCTCGGCCGCGGATCGGAAGTTCGTCTTCATCTTCGCGTCCGGCGGGTGGGACGCGACCATGACCTTCGAGGACGTTCAGGACAACCCCGCGGTCACCCTGGAGAGCGGCACCGAGCGCGCGACCGTGGGCAACATCCGCTTCATGGACAACGCCGCCCGCCCCAGCGTGCGGACCTTCTTCGAACGTTTCGGCGACCGCACGGCGATCATCAACGGCGTGGTCTACCCGACCATCTCCCATGAGATCGGCATCTACCTTGCCTTCTCGGGCAAGCGCAGCGGCCTCGAGCCGGACTGGGCCAGCATCCTCAGCGCCGCGCAGGCGGATCGTTACGCGGCCCCTACGCTGGTGCTCTCTGGCCCCTCCGTCCCGGGATCGTTGGGCGGGACGGTCCTGCGCTGCGGGCCCTCGGGCCAGCTCTCCGATCTCATCGGCGGCGAGCTCAGCGGCCTCTCCGACCTCCCCGCCATCGGCATGAACGCCAGCGCGCGCAGCGCCGTGGACGCCTACGTCGCCGCCCGCTCCTCCGCCCGGGTCTCGAGCGCGCGCAGCGCCCGCGACGAGGGGATGGCCGCCGCCTTCGACGAGTCCCGCCGTCACGCCGCCGAGTTCCGGGTCGCGGGGGCGAGCCTGGACCTGTCCTCGATGTCGACGCTGGAGGAGGCGGGGCCGCTCATCGCCTCCGTGCTGGGGGCGGGCATCTCTCGCTGCGTTCAGATCGGCGGCCCTCCCAGCATCTTCCGCGACTGGGACACCCACCACGAGCACTTCACGCAGCAGTCCGTGCTGTGGGAGGACCTCTTCGCCGGGCTGGTCGCGCTGAACGACGCGCTGGAGATCACGCCGGGCCTGGTCGGGGAGACGATGGCCGACGAGACCGTGATCGTGGTCTGCTCGGAGTTCGGCCGGATGCCCTACCTGAACGCGTTCTCGGGGAAGGACCACTGGCCCTACACCAGCACGCTCATCATGGGCGCGGGCGTCGCCGGCGACCAGATGATCGGCGGCTTCGACGACGCCTACGGCGGTCAGAAGGTGGACCTCCGCACCGGGCTGGTGGACGACAGCGGCGACACCATCCTGAGCAGCAGCGTCGGCGCGGCCATCCTCATGCTCGGGGACGTGGACCCGGGCGACTGGGTGGACGACTCTGACGCGCTCACCGCGGCGCTGGCGTAGCGGCCGGCTGATCCGGGCCCGCCGCCTCCGCTGGCGCGACCGCCCCCAGCCAGCCCGCCGCCGCGGCCGCCTG